>JBFHGP010000006.1:0-40487 GCA_041583035.1 Flavobacterium sp. | reverse complement strand
GCCGATTTCTTTTTTACCACTTGCCCAACTATTTGCCCAATTATGACAGACAACATGAGTTGGTTACAAGAACAAATCAAAGATATGGACGACGTAAAACTCTTGTCTTTTTCTGTTACGCCAGACATCGATACGCCAGAGGTTTTGCGAAAGTATGCCGATGAAAAAGGAGTCATTAATGAAAAATGGAACATGGTAACTGGCGATAAAAAAGACATTTATTATTTGGCCAGGCAATCATTTTTGGCAGTCAAAACAGGCAGTACAGACGAGCTATATGACATGGTACACACCGAAAACTTTGTATTGATAGACAAAAAAGGGCGCATCAGAGGTTTTTATGACGGTACCGTTTTGGACGAAGAGCAAGAAGACGTCAAAAACGTACAACAACTCTTAGAAGACATCAAGTGGTTGCGTGACAACAGCTAAGTGGTTGATCACACAACCACTTCAGCCTCAAAAAGTTCTGAAAAATAAGTTACAATTTTTCTTTCTACTTCCAACTCATCCACCTCGCGGTTGAGCTCGGCATGCATAGACGTTACGCCTTTGCCACGAATACCGCACGGAATTATATTGTCAAAATAACCCAAATCTGCATTGACATTAAGGGCAAAACCATGCATGGTTACCCAGCGCGATGCACGCACACCCATGGCACAAATTTTACGTGCAAACGGCGTACCTACATCCAACCACACACCCGTTTCGCCTTCGCTACGCACACCTTTTAGTCCATAATCTGCCAATACTTTGATGATGGTCTCTTCGAGCAAACGCAAATATTTGTGAATATCTGTAAAAAAATTATCCAAATCTAAAATCGGATAACCTACAATCTGGCCAGGGCCGTGATAAGTAATATCGCCACCACGATTAATTTTGTAAAAAGTAGCGTTTTTTTCTTTCAACTGCGCTTCGTTGAGCAGCAAATTGCTCATATCGCCGCTTTTGCCCAAAGTATAAACATGCGGATGTTCTACAAAAATAAGGTAGTTGGGCGTAGCTTTGGGAGCTTCTGCCTCTCTGTTAGCCGATTTGATTTCGACTATACTTTTGAATAATTCTTCCTGAAAATCCCAAGTTTCTTTATAATCTTTTGAGCCTAGGTCTATCAGTTGTACTTTTTTGTTCATGCGAATTAGTTTTGGTATTTGGGGTTGTTCAAAATTATCAAAGCAGCAATAACGCCAGGCACCCAGCCCAGAAGGGTAAGTATGGTCACAATTACCACAGATCCGCAGCCTTTGTCTAATACTGCCAACGGCGGAAAAACAATCGATAAAATAACTCTCCAGATACTCATTTGATAATTTTTTTCAAATTTCGGAATTTTATATCAATTTTTCATCATCCGAATAATTAAAGATAAGCCAATACTTTTGTTATATTTGCAAATTAAATTATTAACAATCATCATTATGCAATTGTCAGAACAAGAAATCATCAGACGAGAGAAGTTAAACAAACTTCAGGCAATGGGTATAAACCCTTATCCTGCCGAGTTGTACCCGATTAACCACACCTCCAAACAGGTAAAAAGCGATTTCGAAGAAGGCAAGCAGGTGATTGTCGCCGGGCGCTTGATGTCGGCTCGTGTACAAGGCAAGGCCTCTTTTGCTGAGTTGCAAGATAGCGAAGGCCGCATACAATTATATATCAACAGAGATGAGCTATGTCCTGGCGAAGACAAAACATTATACAACGAGATTTTTAAAAAACTTATCGATTTGGGCGACTACATCGGTGTAGAAGGCGAGTTGTTCACCACGCAAGTAGGCGAAAAAACCCTGCGAGCTAAAAATTTGGTGATATTAAGCAAGAGTTTGCGTCCATTACCATTACCCAAAACAGACGCCGACGGCAAAGTATTTGATGCTTTTACCGACCCTGAATTGCGTTACCGCATGCGCTATGTAGATTTGGTAGTGAATCCAAAAAACAAAGAAACATTTGTTAAACGCACCAAATTATTTAGAGCCATGCGCGAGTTTTTTAACGACGCTGGCTACCTAGAGGTAGAGACGCCCGTGTTGCAACCTATCCCTGGTGGAGCGGCTGCACGCCCATTTATCACACACCACAACGCATTAGACATGCCTTTGTATTTGCGTATTGCCAACGAGTTGTACCTCAAAAGATTGATTGTTGGTGGATTTGATGGAGTATACGAATTTTCTAAAAACTTCAGAAACGAAGGGATGGATCGTACACACAATCCTGAGTTTACCGTAATGGAAATCTATGTAGCTTACAAAGATTACCATTGGATGATGGATTTTACCGAGCAGATGTTAGAAAAATGTGCCATGGCAGTAAACGGCTCAACTACCAACACATTTGGCGAACATGAAATCGATTGGAAAGCGCCGTATCCGCGTGTGAGTATGCGCGATGCAATATTGAAATACACAGGTTTTGACATCAATCAAAAAACCGAAGACGAGATCAGACAAGCTGCGGTAGACCTTGGTATCGAAGTAAACGAAACCATGGGCAAAGGCAAATTGATAGACGAAATTTTTGGAGAAAAATGCGAGCCTAATTTTATCCAACCTACCTTTATCACTGATTATCCGGTAGAAATGTCTCCGTTGACCAAAAAGCATCGTGACAACCCTGAACTCACAGAGCGTTTTGAGCTGATGGTTTGCGGAAAAGAAGTCGCCAATGCCTACTCTGAGCTCAATGACCCTATCGACCAAAGAGAGCGTTTTGAAGAACAATTGAGATTGTCAGAAAAAGGTGATGACGAGGCAATGTTTATCGACCAAGACTTTTTGCGCGCCTTAGAGTTTGGAATGCCTCCAACCTCTGGTTTGGGTATTGGTATGGATAGATTGGCGATGTTTTTGACCAACAACAAATCGATACAAGAAGTGTTGTTTTTCCCACAAATGAAACCAGAAAAACAATTGCCAAAAATCTCTGACGACGCCAAAGCTGTGTTAGACATTTTGACTCCATTGACTCAAACTACGTTAGACCAGCTCAAGGCAAATAGTGGCTTATCCAATAAAAAATGGGACAAAGCCATCAAAGACCTGACAGTCAACAAATTAGCAAAAGTAGAAAAAACAGCAGACGGACTGATGGTAGCGATCATCTAAGCTGCATCAACCAGAAAAATATAAAATCGCAAATACACAAAAATCTGTGTATATTTGTGAGATACATTAGTAGGATATATATGAAAAACATCAGAAATTTTTGCATCATTGCTCATATCGACCACGGTAAAAGCACCCTGGCAGACAGACTATTAGATGCTACCCAAACCATCTCTCAACGCCAAGCACAAGCACAGCTTTTGGACAGCATGGACCTAGAAAGAGAACGAGGTATCACCATCAAAAGTCACGCGATACAGATGGAGTTTAAATACCAAGACGAGACCTACATTCTCAATCTTATTGACACTCCAGGGCACGTCGATTTTTCCTACGAAGTATCTCGCTCTATTGCCGCTTGCGAAGGTGCGTTATTGATTGTAGACGCCGCACAAAGCATTCAGGCTCAGACAATTTCGAACCTATATTTGGCCTTAGAAAACGATTTAGAAATCATCCCAGTATTGAACAAAGTAGATTTGCCGTCAGCCAACCCAGAAGAGGTTTCAGACGATATTGTAGATTTACTTGGTTGCAAGCACGAAGACATTATTCACGCCTCGGGCAAAACTGGCTTTGGGGTAGAAAATATACTAAAAGCTATCGTAGAACGTATTCCGGCGCCAGAGGGCAACCCTGACGAACCTTTACAGGCATTGGTTTTTGACTCTGTTTATAATCCTTTTAGAGGTGTCGAAGTAATTTTTCGCGTTTTTAATGGCGAAATCAAAAAAAATCAGAAGATTAAGTTTATGGCCACCGGCAAAGAATATTTTGCTGATGAGATTGGCACGCTAAAACTCAATCAAGTACCCAAACAAAAAATATCTACTGGCGACGTAGGTTACCTAATCTCGGGTATCAAAGAAGCCAAAGAAGTAAAAGTAGGTGACACCATTACAGATTTTGCCACGCCAACACAACGTCCGATTTCTGGTTTTGAAGATGTAAAACCGATGGTATTTGCAGGCATCTATCCTGTTGACACAGAAGACTATGAAGACTTGCGTGCCTCGATGGAAAAATTACAACTCAACGACGCATCATTGGTTTTCCAAGCAGAGAGTTCGGCAGCATTAGGTTTCGGATTCCGTTGCGGATTTTTGGGCATGTTGCACATGGAGATTATCCAAGAGCGTCTCGAGCGCGAGTTTAACATGACGGTTATCACCACCGTACCCAATGTATCGTACCATGCGTACACCAAAAAAAACCCAGAAGACGTTATCATCGTCAACAACCCTTCAGACCTGCCTGAGCCTTCAAAACTTGAGCGTGTAGAAGAACCGTATATCAAAGCAACGGTGATCACCAAAGCCGAATTTGTAGGACAAGTAATGAGTTTGTGTATTGACAAACGCGGCATTATCACCAATCAAACTTACCTTACCGAAGATAGGGTAGAATTGGCTTTTGACATGCCGTTGGCCGAAATTGTATTTGATTTTTACGATCGATTAAAAACGGTGTCTAAAGGTTACGCCTCATTTGACTATCATCCTATCGGCTTGCGTCCGTCAAAATTGGTGCGTCTAGACGTATTGCTAAATGGGCAAAATGTAGATGCCTTATCGGCGCTCATCCACCAAGACAACGCCTATACTATTGGTAAAAAAATGTGTGAAAAACTAAAAGAATTAATCCCAAGACAACAATTTGATATCCCTATCCAAGCAGCAGTAGGTGTAAAAGTAATTGCCCGAGAAACCATCAAAGCGCTGAGAAAAGACGTTACAGCAAAATGTTACGGAGGTGATATTTCGCGTAAACGCAAGCTTTTAGAAAAACAAAAAGCTGGTAAAAAACGCATGAGACAAGTAGGTAATGTAGAAATACCGCAATCAGCCTTTATGGCCGTACTCAAACTCAACGATTAAACAACGTTATATCTTGCAAACCCCGAAATAATCTTCGGGGTTTTCTGTTTTTATGTAAGCAAAACTCTTTATAGTATTAAAATCTTTTGATGATTTTGAGCAAAAAAATGTTGTATCTATAAAATTTGAGCGTTAAAATTTTTGTAATTTATTTTAAAAACAATAAATTAGCCCATTAGTATAAAACAAAACGTTATTTATCATGTATAAAACTACCAATCGTAGATGGCGTAACTCCCTCGCAAGCAACCTCAAAGCTATCACCATAGCACTGATGATGTTTGTTGGCGGATTTACTTGGGGCCAAACAACTGGCACCGTGCAAATAGGCTCTGGTACAGCTACTGTATCGGGGGGCAACGCTATGCCTGTAGCAAATTATGTGTACAACTACAATCAGCAAATTGTCTCTGCTAGCGAGATTGCAGTTGGCGGAGGTGCTGCCGGCGATATTACGGCAATACGCTACCACGCAACAGCATTGGGAGGCAACCCTGAAAGATGGAACGAGCTAACCATTTACATTGCCAACACCAACAAAACATCCTTTGACTCTAACACAGATTGGGTTGATTTTGCTGACTTAACAGAAGTGTATAGCGGCGAGATCTCTCCCGTTGCGGGCGAATGGTTCGAGATGGAGTTTGACACTCCTTTTGCATATACTGGCGGCAACCTAATAGTTGCTGTTTATGAAGAAGTTTCTGGCTGGACAACACCAACATTTTTAGCCTACCCTTCTTCAAGCAATACAGGGATTTTGTACCGAAGCGACACAACAAACCCTGACCCTAACACTCCTCCTACTGCGACATCACGTGTAAGCAACCTACCACAAATTCAATTCGAAATGGATTTGGCTGATTGTTTGCCTCCAATAGACCTTACCATTGATGATTTAACCTCTGATTCTGCTACCATTACTTGGACAGAAGTAGATTCTTCGTCAGGGTACGACTATTACTATGACACAGTAAATACAGCTCCTACAGACACTACTACACCAACCGGTAATATTAGTACAGCTTCATTAGAATTAGAAGACCTAGACCCAACAACCACCTATTATCTATGGGTAAGATCTGTCTGTGACGACTCAGAAAGTGCTTGGGTACAAATAACCTTCACCACAGGCTGTGAAACATTTAACGTACCGTTCTGGGAAGGATTTAACTCTGACTCTACCACGCAACAATGTTGGACAGTATTGAACGAAAACGGCGATGGCGATGCTTGGACAATGGACTATACTTCTAATACTTATGAAGGCGACCAAGTAGCAGCGATGTACACCGATTTTAACAACGGCAACAACAACGACTGGTTGATCTCTCCGCATATAGACCTTACCAACCCATTAGGTGCTGCGCGTATCAAGTTTCACTACAGAACTCAATCTGTTACCGAACCTAATGACTTCAGAATCGTTGTCTCTACAGCGAGTGGTAACCCTGTAGATTTTACCACAGAGATTTTACCACTTACTGAAGTAGGCACGGTAGACTATCAACAAATGATTGTCAATATCGTTGACGGTAGTGGCGACCCTATCCAAGACGAGGTTTACATTGCTTTCCACGTGCCGAATGGCGGATTGGATGGATGGAGATTATATATTGACAATGTGTTTGTAGAACCTTACAACGCAGATTGTCCTGACCCGACTGACCTTGTAATCAATCAAGCTACACAAAACTCTATCGAGGTAGGCTGGACAGCCGAAGCTGGACAAGACACTTGGGACGTATTGGCATTGCCTGCAGGCAGCCCTATCCCAGACGATACAACTACAGGTTTCGAAACAACACCTGACAACCCTTATACTATCGAAGGATTAGACCCTGCGACAGAATACGATATTTACGTAAGAGCCGATTGCGGTGGCGACGGATTAAGTTATTGGGCAGGTCCTATATCTGCTACAACCACACAAATTCCGGCACCAGTAGACTTCTTTGATGATTTTGAAGGAGAAACTGGCTGGACATTTACCAACGGCGACCAAACCAATGAATGGCACATAGGTACTGCAACAGCATTTGCCGGGACTACCTCTATGTATATCTCTAACGATGACGGGGTATCAAACGCTTATAGCAACGTTCAAACATATACCCATGCTATTCGCGATTTGAGTTTCCCTGCAGATGTCAACGAGGCTGTGATTTCATTTTATTGGAAAGCTCAAGGACATATCAACTCTTTTGGAGACAATTATGACATGCTAAAAGTATGGTTAATGCCATCGAACTATCAACCAGAACCAGGCATACCTATTACTGCCGATGATGGCGGAATAGCTATTGGCACTGAGTTTTTAGAAGAAAACGATTGGGTGTTTTTCCAAGATGTTTACAATGTTAATGCATATGCTGACGGCGTAGGTAGATTGATTTTTGAGTGGAGAAACAACACTTTTACCAACAATACACCTCCTGCTGCGATTGACGATGTATCTGTAACCTTGGTTACTTGTTCTCGACCTATCGAAGTAACCGTAGAGAAAAACCAAGTAACCGGCGACCTTATTGCCTCGTGGACTCCAGTAAACGGAGAAACACAATGGGAAGTAATTGTACTACCTGCTGGCGACCCAGCACCTACAGATGCAGACACTGGTGTAATTGTAGATGACCCTTTCTATGTTATCCCAGATGTGGTTAACGGAGAGTTGTACAAAATATACGTTAGAGCACTTTGTGACGATGACGACTTTAGCCTATGGACAGAAGGCGTAGATTTTTCTGACTTTAGCCCACCAGCTTGTGCCGATGTAAATATTGAGTTTCCAGACTTGGTAATGGACGATTTTGGCGACTTTATCTTCTGTGCTGCAGATGGCGAATTAACCTTAGACCTAAACGCTGACTTTGACGATAGTATGTTTAAAGCAACTACCTCTTATGATGTGGAAGAAATTGATTTTGAACCGCCTTTTCCAACAACTGGAGGCACACAAATGGATATTACTGTAGATGATGTCTTTTCACCAGATATTGAACTACCATTTCCTTTCTGTTTTTACGGACAAAATTTCACAACTGCTCAAGTTTCCTCAAATGGAGCTATACACTTAGGAGGGGGGTATCCAAATAACTCACCATACACACTAACTGCATATGATGCATTCCCCGATCCAGACTATCTAACAAATGCTGGAAACGGTTCAAAACTAAAAAACGTTATTATGGGTGTTTACCAAGACATCAACCCTAGTGTTACAAGTACAGATGCCGTTCCAGATATTAACTATCAAATATTAGGAACATACCCATGTAGAGCACTAGTAGTATCGTTCAGTGATGTTCCATTATATTCATCTTCATGTTATGATTTAGGAGGGCAATCGTATCAAATTGTTTTATATGAAATCACCAATATTATAGAAGTCTATGTTTATAAAAGAGATTCTTGTTCATCATTTAACAGTGGAAAAGGAGTTATTGGGTTGATCAACGAAGACCACACCGCAGGTACTTTCCCTCCTGGCAGAAATATTGGTACGTGGGAGGCTCAAGAAGAAGCTTGGAGGTTTACACCAAGTGCTGACACAACAGTAGAGTTTGGTTGGTACATCAATGGCGAATTCTACTCAGACAATCCAAACGACCAAATAACCGTTACAGAAGACACCTGTGTAGAAGCGAGAGTTACCTACCCTGGTTGTGGTGGAGAAGATTTGGTATTGTCTAGAGAATACTGCGTAAAAGTTGCTCCAGAAATCGAATTAGATGAGCCGCTAGATGTAAAAGTATGTCTTGAAGACGGTGTTTACGAACCATTGAATTTGGGAGAAAAAATACCTGAGGCGATAAAAACCTTGATGGAAGGCGAAAATTTTGATATTACTGACTACGAATTTACATTCTATCACTCAGAAGCTGATGCAACAGCAAAAACAGGCAATATCACTAACCCTGATAGTTATGTACCAAATCCGAACGAGAACATTTGGATAAGAGTAGAGCACATCTCTACAGCATGTTTTGGCGTAATCGATTTCAGAATTTATAATGGCGAGAATTTCAATCTCAATGCGCCAGATGATGTAATACTTTGTGTATATTATGACGTGATTCCGGAAGCAGACTTATCTGTCGTAAACGACGAGATGTTAGCGAATGTTTCTACAACCGATGAAGATCTAATTATAGAATATTTTACCACAGAAAATGACGCAATTTTCGGAACAAACGCTATACCTGATTGGGACAGCTTTATTGCACCAAGTTTACCATATCAAATATGGGTAAAAGTAAGCGGATCAGCAGAAATCTGTGAGACCATCACTTCATTCACATTGACAGAAGGTATCGGTTTCCCTGCTTATGAGCACCCAGACTTTGACATCTGTACCGGATATGTGTTACCTACATTGCCTGCAGGCTACTTCTATACCACAGAAACCTTGGCAGAAGGTGACCGCATAGAACCCGGCACAATACTCAGAACACCAGGCATAAACACAGTACACGTAAACATTGTATCTGAAGAAGGCTGTATCACGACAAGCAGCTATGATGTAAACATTATCGACTGTACACCGCAACGTGGTATTTCGCCAAATGGCGACGGCCTTAATGACCGCTTAGACCTAACAGATTATTTCTTGTTAGAGCTTAAGATTTTTAATCGTCACGGCGTAGAGGTTTATTCTCATGGCGCAGGCTATACCAACCAGTGGGAAGGGCAATCAAACGGCGGCAATATGCTACCAGATGGCACTTACTATTACCACATTACCACACCTGTAGAGCAACTTACAGGCTGGATACAGTTGGTAAGAGAAACTAGATAGAAGTAACAACTTATAGCGGGCACACGGCTCGCTATAAGTTTCTTTTAATAAATTTTATATTGCAATTGGTAATATTTAATATTTTTTTAATATATTGGTCGAATAAATAGAGTTTAATACGTTTTCTATGAAAAAAATTATACTAACCATGTTTGCTGGCTTATTAGGTTTTTCCTATTCAGGATACGCCCAGCAAGATCCTCACTACACACAATACATGTACAACCAAAGTGTTGTTAACCCCGCTTATGCAGGCTCTAAAGAAACTCTTTCGTTAGGTCTATTGTACAGAAATCAATGGACGGGCCTCGAAGGCGCGCCACAAACTGTTTCCTTATTTGGACACACCAGAGTAGGTAAAAAAGTAGGTGTCGGTATATCTGCCATCTCTGACCGTCTAGGACCAACAGAAGAAAACAACGTGTATGCCGACTTTTCTTACACCTTAGAATTGGGCGGAAGACACAAACTTGCCCTTGGGGTAAAAGCAGGGATGACTATGCTACAAAACAACTTGCTCTCTGATGTAAGTGGATTTGTGCCAGACCCTAACGACCCTATGTTTGCCTTTGACGAAAGCGCCTCTTTCTTCAACGTTGGTGCTGGTGCTTTTTACTATACCGACAATTACTACGTAGGTTTGGGTATTCCTAACTTTATCCAAAACACCTATATGGAGAAAAACGAAAGAAAATTTGGCTCTGAAGTGATGCACATGTTCTTGACTGGGGGGTACGTTTTCGAATTGGATTACCAATGGAAATTAAAACCTTCAACCATGATAAAAATGGCAACTAGCTCTCCACTTTCTGTAGACTTGTCTTTGAACGCCATGTATAACAACAAATTAGAATTTGGAGTAACATACCGCATGGAAGACTCTTTTGGCGGAATGGTAAACTACGCCATCTCACCAAACATCAGAGTAGGTTATGCGTATGATTATGTAACATCAGACATCAAACTTGCTGCATCTGGCTCACACGAGGTGATCCTATTGTTCGACATTTTCTACAAGAAAAGAGTGTCTAGTTCTCCAAGATATTTCTAAAAATACAAATTTGACAGTATGAGAAAAATATACCTTAGCTTAATATTTATTTGTTGCTTTTTTGTGGGGCATGCACAATTTGTTTACACACCCGAAGAGCAACTCAAAATGGCCGATACGCATTTTGATAAATTCGAATATGTAGAAGCCGCACAATTGTACAAAAAACTCGTTAGAGGGGATAAAACCGACAACTACGTAAATATCCGTTTAGGGCATTGTTATTACAATATCTTCAACACGGTAGAGTCTGCCAAGTGGTACGGCAAAGCCTTGAGAGAAAACCCTAACCTAGAAGCCGAAATTTATTACCGATATGCGCAAATGCTCAAAGCTAGTGGCCGTTATGAAGCTGCCAACAAAGCGATGAAAAAATTTGCCGATCACAACCCAGACGATTCGCGCGCCATAGAGTTTTTGAAAGAGCCAAACTACATCCCGCAGTTGCGCTCGCAAGAAGCTTTGTTTACATTTGAAGACAGCGGAATGAACAGCCCAAGATATTCAGATTTTGCAGGCGTTTTGACTGAAGACAACACTTTTTACTTCACCACAGCTCGTAACGAACGTGGCAAAAATTATGGTTGGGATGAACAACCATACCTAGATGTTTTTGCCGCCAAATACAATCTCGAAGATGGTAAATTTACCGAAATCGAATCGGTAGAAGAAATCAATACCAAAAAATATCATGACGGTCCTGTAACCATTACCAAAGATGGACAGACCATGTATTTTTCGAGCGAAAGTTTCCGTGACAAAAAATATTCTTTGAATAGAGAAAAAAGATTAAAACTTGGTAAAGTAAACATTTTCCGTGCAAAATTTGACGGTAAAAAATGGGGAGACATCGAGCCAGTACCTTTCAATGGTTCTGAATATTCTGTAAGTAACCCTAGCGTATCTGCAGACGGAAAAACATTATACTTTGCTTCAAACATGCCTGGCACCTTTGGCGGCATGGATATTTGGAAAGTATCTATCGATGAAGACGGCAACTATGGCGAGCCAGAAAATTTAGGCCCTGCAGTAAACTCTGAAGGTAGAGAGTCGTTCCCGTTTATCGCAGAAAACGGAAAATTATATTATTCGTCTGACGCCTTACAAGGTTTTGGCGGATTGGATGTTTATATGATTGATTTGGATGTACCTGGAGCTGAAGCAGTAAACATCGGCAACCCAGTAAATACACAAAAAGATGACTTTGCCATGTCGTTCTATCCAGAAAAAAACATCGGATTTTTATCGACCAATCGTGTAGGTAGAGACGATATTTACAAGGTATTTCCGGTTTGTGTAGAAGAATTGGTGGTAACTGTAAAGGATTTTAAAACAGGTAAAATCTTACAAAACTCTGAAGTAAGCATTCTTGACCACGATGGCAATACTATCGACACAAGATTTACAGACAGTTATGGTATTGTACGTTATGACGTAGATTGTGAAAGAAATTTCTCTTTGCAAATTACCAGACCAGATTACGAAAACAAAATCATCGAATTAGAAAGAACAAAAGGTGGTAAAAAACCTGTAGATATCAGCCTAAGACCTATCGATTTGATAGTATTACCAACAAAAATTGTATTGGATGACATCTACTTCGAATTCAATAAAGCTAATATCACGCAAAGTGGAGCGTTTGAATTGAATAAACTTGTTCAAATCATGCAAAGTAACCCAACTATGCGTATCAAAATAGAATCGCACACAGATAACAAAGGTAGCGATGAGTACAACCTTAAATTGTCTCAAGAAAGAGCCAACGCTACTCGTCAATACCTCATCTCTCAAGGGATCTCTCCTAGCCGATTAGAAGCACAAGGTTACGGCGAAAGTTCACCAGCGATAGATTGTGGCGAAGATTGTGATGACGAACAACGTGCTAGAAATAGACGTTCAGAGTTTATTATCATCCGAAGATAATTGACAATCAAATATTTACAAACAGAGTCAGCATGCGTTGACTCTGTTTTTTTATAGTTAAAAAACCACAAACAACGACTTTGGCACGGTACTTGATTTATAGCTAATACAAAAGATTATTAACCCAAAAAAACATATATCATGAAAACTTTAAAATACATATTGCTTGGTTTTGCCGTAGTGTTGTTTTCAGTGAGTGGATATTCTCAAAGAAATACAACGGCAGTAGTAACCGCAAACGATGCAGATATATCTGATAACTTAGATTTACAAGCCGTAGCCTCTATTTTTGGAGACTCACGAGATTTGGAAGATTTTGAACAAAGATTGAACGATCCGTCTTTACAATTGTCTAACCTTGACCTTAACGGTGATGGTTATGTAGATTACCTTAGAGTAATAGAGGTAGCTGACGGAAACAAAAGAATCGTCGTTGTACAATCAGTTTTGGGGCAAGACTTGTTCCAAGATGTAGCAACTATCGAAATAGAAAAACAACGTTCGTCTGGTAAAGTATATGTACAGATTGTAGGAGACCCATACATCTATGGTCCTAGCTATATCTACGAGCCATATTATTACAGAACGCCAATATTCTTCGATTTCTTTTGGAGACCTAGCTACAGACCATATTATTCGCCATGGTATTGGGGATACTACCCAACGTACTTCAACTATTGGGCACCAATGCCAATATATACCTACCACAGACACGTACATAGACACATCAACTCACGCAACAGGTATGTTTATACAGAAAATAGAAGAATTTCGAGAGCCAACAACATCTACTCATCAGTTAGCAGAAGAGCTTATGCCAACTCTAACCCGTCTAGATCGTTTACCTCAAGAAATGTGGCTGTAAAAAATCGTCAAGGATTAGAAACCAGACGTGGTGTATCGAGAGATGTAAACGGTGTAGTAACCAGAAGCGCGACCAACCGTATAGATAACAATAGTAGAAACAACAATGTAAGGTCAAACAGCACCTTGAGACAAAACAATACGAGAGGTACTATCAACAACCGCTCTAGCAGAAGTGATAACAATGGTGTATTGAGAACATCAACCCGTGTAAGATCAGATTTTAACTCAAACAGCAACGTGAGAGCTAGACAAAATAGAGTTTCATCATCTATCAGTAACAGTAGTGTGAGAACAAACTCTACACCACAGAGAATACAAAGAAGCACAACTACCAGAAGTCGTTCTTACCAAACACCGAGCAACACGCGCAGCAACAGATCTTCAACAATCAACCGCAGCAGCTCTAGAAGCAACTCTTCTTCGACCATTAGCAGAAGCAGCTCTAGAAGTTCGTCGCCAAGTTTTTCAAGAAGCTCTAGCAGCTCAAGCCGATCTAGCGGTATGTCATCTTCGAGATCATCAAGAAGCAGTCGATAATAAACAACTATTAATTTCAACCAAAAAATTCCGATATCATCATTGATACCGGAATTTTTTTATCCTAGATATTTAGTAAGCTTAGTGTGCTTGCAGCCAATTGTCACCTTCGCCCAAATCTACCGTTAACGGTATGGCCAACTGAAAAGCGTTTTCCATCTCATGTTTAATCATTATTTTTACTTTTTCCAATTCGTTTTTAGGCACATCAAAAACTAATTCATCATGCACTTGCAACAACATCTTGGTAGCCCAGTTTTCATCTTTTAATTTTTGATGAATATTTATCATCGCAATCTTGATAATATCTGCCGCCGACCCTTGAATAGGTGCATTCACCGCATTGCGTTCTGCCGCCCCTCTTACCACCGCATTACGCGAATTGATATCTTTGAGGTAGCGTCTGCGCCCCAAAACAGTTTGTACATAACCATGGTCACGAGCAAAATCTATTTGGTCTTGGATGTATTGTCGCAACATCGGATAAGTGTCGTAATAAGCATTGATCAATGTTTGACTTTCTGAACGAGAAAGCGACGTTTGATTGCTCAACCCAAAAGCAGAAACTCCGTAAATAATTCCAAAGTTCACCGTTTTGGCGTGACTTCTTTGCTCACGAGTTACCTCGTCAATCGGTACATCAAAAACCCTCGCTGCCGTAGCACGGTGAATGTCTTCTCCGTTTTTGAACGAGGCAATCATGTTGGGCTCTTTGCTCAAAGCTGCAATAATTCTTAATTCTATCTGCGAATAATCGGCTGCTAACAACACATGCTGGTCGTCGCTTGCCACAAATGCCTGACGAACACGCTGGCCGCGCTCTGTACGTATCGGAATATTTTGTAGGTTTGGATTATTAGAGCTCAACCTCCCTGTCGCAGCAACAGTTTGTAAATAATCGGTATGTACGCGATTATCTGCATCTGCTTGTTTTGGCAAAGCATCTACATAAGTATTTTGCAATTTCACAATTTGCCTCCACTCCAATACATTTTGCACAATTTCGTACTCATTGGCGAGATTGCTCAAAATTTCTTCTCCGGTTGCGTATTGCCCTGTTTTGGTTTTTTTAGGTTTGCTTCCGCCTATTTTTAATTTATCAAACAATACATCTCCCAATTGTTTTGGTGATGCCAAGTTGAAAATTTCTCCTGCTTCGTCATAAATTTTTTGCTCTAGCGCATTGGCCTCCGCCGACAACTCTGTCGACAAGTTTTGTAAATAGTCTACATCTAGCCTAATACCAATCGCCTCCATATCTGTCAACACGGGCGTTAGTTGGCTTTCTAATTCATAAAACAATTTTTCTGTATGCGTTTCTTTCAATCGGTTTTTGAAAACATTTTTTAGTTGCCAAGTAATATCAGCATCTTCGCCGGCATATTCTTTGATAGCATCCAACGGCACTTCTCGCATGCTTTTTTGCCCTTTGCCTTTTTTACCAATGAGATTTTCGATTGGCTCTGGCGAATAGTTGAGATAAGTCTCTGCCAACACATCCATATTGTGGCGCATATCTGGATTAATCAAATAATGCGCAATCATCGTATCAAACAAAAACCCGCGAACCTCTACACCATATTTACGCAAAACTTTGAGGTCGTATTTGATATTTTGCGCTACTTTGCTAATGTTTTCATCGGCAAAAAATGGTTTGAATTTATCGATCAAAACCTGAGCTTCGTCCCGATTTTCTGGAAAAGGAACATAAAAAGCAGCGCCTTCTTTGAACGAAAAAGCTATCCCCACCAACTCAGCTTCTAGCGCATTGATGCTGGTGGTTTCGGTATCAAAACACACTTCTGTTTGTTGACTGAGGGTTTGCAATAACAAATCTATCGCCTTGGGAGTATCTGTCAGCTGATAAAAGTGCGGAGTATTTTCTAGATTTTTTCTGCCGTCTTGGTGACCATCGGTTTTTTCTTGGTCGCCAATCTCAAACAAATTGGTTTGAGCGCCTTCTGAAGACGCCTTTTCTGTATTACTTTTCGAACTTTCTGCTGGTGTTTCTGTGCCCGCTGGTGCAAACATGCTGTCAAATTGTTGTTTGATTCGTCTAAACTCTAATTCATCAAACAAAGCATCTGTTTTTTCTCTATCTGGTGGGTCTAATCTAAATTTTTCTGCTTCGAATTGTACAGGGCAGTCCAATTGTATTCTTGCCAATTCTTTAGACAACAAACCAAGCTCTTTGTTGGCCTCTACTTTTTCTTTCATTTTGCCTTTCAGCTTGTCGGTATTATCCAACAGGTTTTCCATCGAACCGAATTCGGCCAAAAATTTTTTCGCTGTTTTTTCACCCACTCCAGGTAAACCCGGAATGTTATCTACGGCATCGCCCATCATCCCTAAAAAGTCTATCACCTGCTCTGGACGCTCAACACCAAATTTTTCTTGTACCTCAGGTATTCCCCAAATTTCGACGCCATTGCCCATTCTCGCCGGACGATACATAAAAATATTTGCTGATACCAACTGGGCAAAATCCTTGTCTGGTGTGACCATAAAAACCTGAAAATCTTCTTTCTCGGCTTGCTTGGCCAACGTACCAATCAAATCATCGGCCTCGATGCCTGGCATTTCTATGATAGGAATGTGCATGGCTTCTAAAATCGCTTGGATATAAGGCACTGCTATTTTTATCGCTTCGGGCGTTTCGTCTCTATTCGCCTTATAATCAGGAAACAAAGCGGTGCGAGAAGCGCTACCTGCTTTGTCAAAAGCGACGGCAAGCAGCGATGGTTTTTCTTTTTTGATTACATCTAATAACGAATTCATAAACCCCATAATGGCAGAGGTGTCTAGCCCTTTGGAGTTGATTCGTGGGTTTTTGATAAAGGCATAATATCCTCTAAAAATCAGTGCATAAGCATCTAATAAAAATAGGCGTTTTTCTGTCATAATAGGAAGTTATTCGTTCAAAAATACGATAATTTATCAGTACAAAAAAACGAGGAAAATCCTCGTTTAATAATTTTTATGGCAAATAATGGTTAGCTGCACGCTATTTTGTTGACTCTATTGGTGTGACGCCCTCCTTCGAATGCGGTGTCCAAAAAAGTTTCGACCATGGCTACTGCTTGTGGAATAGCCACATACCTTGCCGGTATAGCGATTACGTTGGCATCGTTGTGTTGACGAGCCAATTCGGTAATTTCTTTATTCCAACACAAGGCACAACGTACGCCTTGATGTTTATTGGCCGACATGGCAATGCCGTTACCGCTACCACAAACCACAATGCCAAAATCTACTTTATTACTTTCTACATCTGCAGCAACTTTGTGTCCGAAATCGGGATAATCTACCGAGTCAAAAGTATCTGTGCCATAGTTAATTACTTCTATCCCACGTTCTTTCAACATTTTTACAATGGCGTTTTTGTAGTCGGGACCTGCGTGGTCGTTACCAATAGCTATTTTCATCTGTTTTGCGTTTTTTGTTGTGTTTTACAAAAGTAGTAAACGATTTTTATTCTCCTTTATTTTTCTATCGCCATTTTGATGTCTTCAATCAAATCATCGATATCTTCTACTCCAACGCTCAGGCGAATAAGGTCGTCAGTGATACCAATTTCGGCTCTTTTGTCTGCCGGAATAGAAGCGTGTGTCATCATCGCTGGATGATTGGCCAACGACTCTACACCACCTAAAGATTCGGCCAAGGTAAATACTTTCAATTTTTCTAAAAACTGTATCGCATCTTGTTTTTCACCCGATTTGAAGGTAAAAGATACCATGCCGCCAAAACCACCTTTCATTTGTTTTTGCGCCAAAGAGTGTTGCGGATGACTCGCCAAACCTGGATAAAAAACTTGGTCAACTTTTGCATGATTGGCCAAATATTTTGCTACAGCCAAACCGTTTTCGCTATGTCTTTGCATACGCAAATGCAAGGTTTTGATGCCGCGAAGCACCATATAAGCATCTTGTGGCCCTAAAGTTGCGCCTGTTGCAAATTGTGTAAAATGCAACTGTTCGCCCAATTTTTCGTCTTTGATAACCAATGCTCCTGCCACCACATCAGAGTGGCCACCAAGGTATTTGGTCGCCGAGTGCATCACGATATCTGCACCCATCGCTAACGGACGTTGCAAATAAGGTGTCGCAAAAGTATTGTCTACAGCAAAAAGCACATTTTTTTCTTGTGCAATTTTGGCAATTGCCTCAATATCTGCCAATTTCATCAACGGATTGGTTGGCGTTTCTACCCAAATCAGTTTAGTTTTTTCATTGATATGTTTTTTCACCTCTTCAGGATTGCTCATATCAATAAACGAAAACTTGATGCCAATGGGTTCATAAAACTTGGTAAACAATCGGTAAGTTCCGCCATACAAATCATCCATCGCTACCACCTCATCACCTGGCTGCAAGAGTCTCATCACGCAGTCTATGGCTGCCAATCCAGACGAAAAAGCCAATCCGCGTGCGCCACCTTCGATACTTTCTAAGGCTTTTTCGAGCGCAGTACGTGTAGGGTTGTCGGCACGGCTGTATTCGTAACCAGTGTGTACACCCGGACTTTTTTGTTTGAAGGTAGATGTGTTATAAACCGGAGGCATTACCGCCCCTGTACTCGGATCTACTTGTTGCTTGCCATGTATGGTTAAGGTGTTGAATTTCATAATTTTATATTGTAATCTTTAAGATTCGTTGGTAAAGTTTTGGTCATATTCTGGATAGAGAAAATGGTTGTAAGGAAAACGAGTAATGTGAATTTCTCGTACGGCCTCATACACTTTGGCTCTAAACTCTTCTATGTTTTCTTTTTCGGTTGCCGATATAAATATGGCGTTGTTTTCCCCTACTTTGTTCATCCAAGTTTTTTTCCATTCTTCAACCGAGTAATGTTTTGATGTACGCTCTTGCATCAGATCTTCTTCGTCATAAAAAGCAGGTGAATAAGCGTCAATTTTATTAAAAATCATCAAAGTAGGTTTGTCATCACTTTTGATTTCTTTCAAAATTTGATTAACCGCCTCGATATGATCCTCAAAATCGGGATGTGAAATATCTACCACATGCAATAACAAATCGGCTTCGCGCACCTCATCAAGTGTACTTTTAAAAGACTCTACAAGCTGTGTCGGCAACTTTCGGATAAACCCTACGGTATCTGCCAATAAAAAAGGTAGATTTTTGATCACGACTTTACGCACGGTGGTATCGAGCGTTGCAAACAATTTGTTTTCGACAAAAACCTCACTTTTGCCCACCATATTCATCAAAGTAGATTTACCTACATTGGTGTATCCGACCAAGGCTGCACGTACCATAGAGCCTCTATTGCTGCGCTGCACCGCCATTTGACGGTCGATTTTTTTGAGTTTATCTTTGAGTAACGAGATACGATCTCTGACAATACGTCTGTCTGTTTCTATCTCGGTCTCTCCTGGGCCTCGCATCCCGATACCTCCACGCTGGCGCTCTAAGTGTGTCCACATCCCAGTTAGCCTTGGTAAAAGATATTCGAATTGTGCCAACTCTACTTGCGTACGGGCATAAGAAGTTTGTGCCCGCTGGGCAAAAATATCCAAAATCAAGTTGGTACGGTCAAGCACTTTACAGTCGAGTAGTTTAGACAAATTGTTTTGTTGAGCAGGCGACAATTCATCGTCAAAAATAACGGTGCTGACCTCGTGCTCTTTAATATAAATTTCTATTTGTTCTAATTTTCCTGAACCGACAAATGTTTTGGGGTTTGGTTTTTCTAATTTTTGGGTAAATCTCTTCACCACTTCGCCCCCAGCAGTATAGGTCAAAAAGGCCAATTCGTCGAGATACTCATTGAGCTTATCCTCAGACTGTTGCTGAGTTATGAGTCCGACAATAACGGTTTTTTCGTAAATAATTTCTTCTTGTTCTAGCATCAAATGTGACGTTTTTGGATATCAAAAAACAATTTATTTTTTGACAGAGTCGTGTGCATGCGCTGGCATACCGTTATTCCAGTCAGTCAAAATTTCTGTAGCTACAAAAGCTCCGCTACCGGCAGCGATACTCACTTGGCTAGGCAACCCTGCCAAAGTACCTGCAACATATAAACCATCGGCTACTTTGTGCTCTTGGTTTTGCAGCTGTATACGGTTTTTCTTCGGATTTGATTTTTGATGCGGTATCACGTACTGTGACAATCCGTCGATATCAAAAACAGCCGTAGAGTTGGTTGCCACAACTACGGTTTTTGCTTTGTAGATATTCTCGTTGGTTTTGATCTGAAAAAAATCGCCTAAGCGAACGACTTCTATTACTTTTTCTTGTTGTATCACCTCGACATGCGGATAGGTATTTTGCAGTTGTCGCAAAGATTGTTCTAACAAATCTTTACCTAAACTTGCTGCAGGCACTCCATAAACATTGTTCAGCAAAGCATCTTGTAAATAGGACGCTTTTTGGTGTGCGAGAAGGGTGATGGTTTTGCCAGCGGCAATCTCTTTTTGATGGGCAGAGCCGAGTACCAATGCACATGATACGGCTGCTGGCCCTCCGCCAATGATGAAAACATCAATCATACAATCATTTGGTTTTTTCGTCAATGGATTTTGACATTCTAAAAATAGCAAAAAGGCAGAGTCCACAGAGAATAGCCACGATGCTAATGAGCGCAATAAGGCTGTCTCCATCAAACATATTAGAAAAATCTAACTGCAAGGCGTTTACCACGATTAATGCTATCCCGATTATAAATATGAGATAGGTTACATACTTCATTCTATACAATATTTGCTACGAAAGTAATAAATCATTCTTTAAATAAAGAGGTCTTTAACATTGGATGCAAATAATTTAACAGCAATCGCCAATAAAATTACACCAAAAACCTTTCGGATAACACCTAAACCTGATTTTCCTAGTTTTTTCTCTATTTTCCCTGACATGATTAGCACAAAAAACACCACAATCACATTGATAATAATCGCAAAAACAAGGTTGATTACATCATACTCTGCACGCAATGCCAAGATGGTCGTCATCACACCAGGGCCGGCAATAAGTGGGAACGCCAAAGGCACTACAGAAGCTGTCTCGGGCGCATCGTCTTTGTAAAGCGTAATACCCAAAACCATTTCTAAGGCAAGAAAAAACAGCACAAAAGCACCTGCTACGGCAAACGAATTTACATCAATGCCGATAAGATTTAATATTCGCTCTCCGATAAAAAGAAAAGCAATCATGATAACAGCCGACACCACCGACGCCTTACGAGATTGGATTTCGCCTACACGGCTACGCAAGTCAATGATAATCGGGATTGATCCGAGGATGTCAATAACAGCAAAAATAATCATGCTTGCTGTAAATATCTGTTTTGGGCTGATGTTTATATCCATTTTTGAAAAATTTTCGGCAAAGGTATTAATGTCTACAAAACCGACAAACGAATATTTGTTTTTGTTTTGTCGCAAGCTACTTTTATGAGTTAAACAATTGTTATAAAAGCATCTACTTCGTGACTTTTGTGGTAATTTGTTGTCTAATAGATTAGAAATAATAAATTTACACACTTATATGCAAAAATCAGCTATTTTATGGGTTATTTTATTGGTCGGTTGTTATCTGCAAGCACAAACCGCTGATTATATTTTTGAAAACGTTAATGTGGTTACAATGACCAATGATGATATACTCAAAAATAAAACCGTGGTGATTAATGATGGTAAAATTGTTGAAATAACTGGCCAAACCAAATATAAATCGGAAAACACCATCAACGCAAATGGTAAATATATGCTACCAACAATGGCCGATGCTCATGTGCATTTGCCTGAGAACGATGATGAACTAGAAAAAGTGTTAAAACTCAACCTTATCAACGGTGTTACCAAACTGCGTTCAATGAGAGGTAATTGGAATGAATTGGACAGAAAAGCTAAATTTAATACCGATAATAGTTATTATCCAAAAATGTATTTATCGCCACCGCCGATTTACCGTAACTATGATTTATCGGTTGATGATATGGAGAAATATGTAAAAGCGACTAAAGAATATGGCTTTGATTTTATCAAAATATTGAGCATCAAAAGCCCTGAAACTTTAGCACAACTAGACAGTATTTGCAAAAAATATGAGATAAATATTGGCGGTCATTTTTTGGACCATCCAGACGGTGTTCGTTTTTCTGATGAACTTGTTTTTAGTACCAATTATAATTCATTCGAGCATCTGGGCGGACTTATCAATGCTCCCGAAACTTATGAGAGCAGAGTCAAAAATATCAAACAAAATGATATTTATATTTGTCCAACCATGCAATGGTATGCCGTAGGCTATGGGCAATATTCTGTTGATGAAATGCTTAACCAAAGAGGGATGCAATATATCGCTACCGATATAAAAACTGATTGGGCAGAAAAATCTAGCGCTTATAGAGCAAAATTAGGCGCAGAAGGTTTTGAAGCAGAACGCTCAAAATACGCGTTAGAAATGCAAGAGCGTTTTACAGTAACAAAGCACCTAAACGACATAGGTGTAAAACTCTTACTGAGTCCAGACGCAAGTTCAAAATTTATTGTTCCAGGGTTTGGCATGCTGAAAGAAATGAAATTGTATGAAAAAGCGGGACTCTCTAATTACGACATTCTAAGAAGTGCTACACTCAATTTTGCCTTGCTTTTTGATGAAAATTACGGAACAATAGAGGTTGACAAAGAAGCAGACTTTATGTTGGTTACTCAAAACCCTTTACAAAGCCTACAGTCACTCAAAAACATAGACGCTGTTTTTTATAACAACCAATATCTAGACAAAAAACAATTGAAAGAAATTGCAGATTCTGTTTTAAATAATTAACGCCTCCGTATTATGCTTAAATTAGTCTTTTTATCATCCATAGTCTTGCTAACTACACAATGTAACTCCCAAACAGAAACTACAAAAGACAAAGAGGCACGACAAAAACAAATCATTCAAGAACATGTTTATGACTGTGCCGATAAAATCAATTATCTTTTAATGATGAAAGAATATCAAGCGTGCCTTGATGCTGGGTTAAAAAAAGACGCTACGATAGCCTATTTATGGCAACAAAAAGCCATGCCTTACTTTAAAGTTAAAAAATATGAAGTAGGTATGGAATATCTCGACCAAGCTGTGAAGTATGACAAAAAAAGATATTTGCCTTATCGTGCATTTATCAAATGTATATTTGCCAAAACCTATCGCGATGCAATTATCGATTTTGAAGAATGTATTGCCAACTGGGGAGATAATTATGAGATGGATCACACTTATTCTTTCTACATTGGGCTGTCTTACTTACAATTGAATGAATTTAAAAAAGCCGAACAGTATTTTCAAAAAACTATCGAAGACCAACAAAAAATGTTTGGAAAAGATGAGGTACACCACCTAGACTTATTTTACCAAGGCATCACAAAATATGAACTAGGCAAATACGAAAAAGCGATTACGCTATTTAATGCAGCTATCGACTATTACCCAACATTTTCGGATGCGATATACTACAAAGCATTATGTTACCACAAACTAAACAAACCCACACAAGAAACAAAAAAACTGATTGCTCAAGCAGAAGAATATGCTAAAAATGGATTTACTATCAATGAAGATAACGCTATTTATGAACCATATCCGTATCAGGTGAGATGGTAAAAAAATCTGTTTTTAACCAACACAGAATAATACTATCGCTAGGCTTTAAAATAAAATTTATAACATGATTAAAGTATTTATTCTACTATTTTTTTCTCTGTTGTTGATATCTTGCTCAAGAAATACCTATCAGCAAAAAGAGCGGTTTATAAAATTCAAAAACACGGGGAGACACATCAATATTAATTTAAAAATTGACAAATACGACGAAGGCATATTTTATTTTGATACTGGATCAGGCTGGTTGATTATAGATAGCACTTTTTATAATAAGCAGAAAATGGCTTTTAACCATCTTACGAACGCTAAAATTAAAGGTGTAGGAAATAATTATGCTAATATGACACAAATTCTTGATACAGTTAAATTTTCTACTGGCAACAATGTGTTTTTTTCAAATTATAATCTAATCTATAATCTAAAAAAGATACTAGGCAAAGACATAGACGGAATAGTCGGGTTCGTTAATTTTGGCGACACACCATTCGAAGTTAATTATGTTACTCAAAAAATCACTCTCAATCCTAAGATAGATAATACTTATCAAGAAGTTAAAATTAAATTTAATGGCTATGATATGCTTATGCCTATAGAGGTTACTTTTGCTGATGGAACAATTGTAAAGGGAGATTTCTTAATAGATACTGGCTCCAAAGAAACAACTTTTACAAGTGAATTTATTTACAGTAAAGGTATATTAAATAGCAAAAAAGCAACCTATATAAGTAACGGAGGGATAGGGGGAACACATACGGGACATTCGTTTTTTATTAATAATTTAAAAATAGATAATTTCAATATACAAAATAGTCATATTGATATAAGCTTAGACAGCCTTGGAGCTCTTTCTAAAAGCGAAAACTATATAGGAATTGTAGGTAATGATATTTTAGACGATTTTGATATTATATACCACCCTACACAGAGTAAAATATGGATCAAACCTAACAAAAAATTCAACAAACCTTCGGACGACCTATACAAACCTTTTGTTTTAATAGAATCAGGTAATGTAAACAGAGGCTGGATAATTGGTAGTATTTATAAAGAATCAGATGCTTATAAAAAAGGGCTAAGGAATAATGATGAAATTGTTGAAGTCAACAATAAATCAATCAAAAAATTAAACAAAGAGAGGTTTCTTCGTAAACTAAAACCTGCTCAAAAATTAAAGCTCAAAGTTAAACGCGAAAGCAATTATTTTGAAATTGAGACATTTTTAAATGTATTTTTGAAGAACAACGACAGCCTTCAAAAGCTACAGTAACCTACTTTCTTTCTATGAGCAACTAAGAAACCCAAGCAACTATCAAGCACTTTTATTCTTGTCAATAATAAGTTGTACTTTTGTCAAAAATATTTAGCGTATGTTTCAGGTAAGAAACACCATAGTTTCGGACGAATTATTCGAGAAAGAATTTGTATGTAATCTATCGGCTTGTCACGGGCAATGCTGTATTGACGGCGATGCTGGCGCACCTTTAGACAAAGAAGAAACTCAAATTTTAGAAGACGTTTATGAGCAAGTAAAACCCTATTTACGCGCTGAAGGCATCGAAAGTATCGAGAAAAACGGCACATGGGTAGTTGGCCAAGACGGCGATTACGAAACACCATTAATAGACGGTGGAGAATGCGCCTACGTAATTTTTGACGGCAAAACCGCTCTTTGTGCAATCGAACAAGCATACAACAACAAAGATATCGACTGGAAAAAACCAATCTCGTGTCACTTATACCCAGTTCGAATAAAAGAATATGCCCAGTTTTCGGCAGTCAACTACCACAAATGGTACATTTGTGACGATGCTTGCTCGTTAGGCAAAGAACTCGAAGTGCCTGTTTACAAATTTTTGAAAGAACCTCTTATCCGCAAATTTGGCGAAGATTGGTACCAAGAATTATCTTTGATTGCAGACGAATGGAAAAAACAATCAACGTAAATACATTTTTCGCTGACCATAATCAATCACTGCGTGACTTTTTTGCAAAACATCAGCCCCAATAATACCATGTACAGGTTTTACCTTTTGAGAGGTCAGCGCATGATTAACATGTGATAAATCTAAAATAATGAGTGACATCGCCTCTGTTTTCCATCTGCCTAGCTTGAGCTCGTTATGCTCAGACACAGCCGTTGCCATATCGGTCGCTCCTGCTCCAGAAGCAGTGGTCTCTGATGCCTGCGAAGCTAGATTGAAAAAAGCCGCAGCCTCCTGGCTCACACATGTAGCCGATGCACCCGTATCGAGGATAAAATCACCCAAAACACCGTTGATGCGCGCTTTGACAAACAAATGCTTGGATTTGGATAAGGTAAACTTGATTTTTTTATATCCCGCACCTTTAAATGCTTCGTCCCAATCTTTCATAATCACTAACTATTTGCCTACAAATTTAAACATTTTTACATGACACTAACAGACACTCACACGCATTTATACAGTACAGCATTCGAGAACGACCTCGACCAAGTAGTCGACAATGCATTGGCTGCCGGAGTAAAAAATTTATTTTTACCTGCTATCGACAGCGAAAGCACTGACAGCATGTATGCTCTCGAAAAAAAATACCCAGAACACGTACGACTCATGATGGGCTTGCATCCGTGCTCTGTAAAGCCCGATACTTATTTACAAGAGCTCGATTGGGCGAAAAAACAATTGAACGAACGAAAATTTTTTGCTGTTGGCGAAATCGGGATAGATTTGTATTGGGACAAATCTACCTTAGCGATTCAACAAGAAGCTTTTGAAACACAAATCGGATGGGCAAAATCGATGCAATTGCCTATAAACATTCATTGTCGAGATGCTTTTGATGAAGTTTTTGAGGTATTGGCCAAAGAAAAAAGCGAGCAATTATCAGGTATTTTTCATTGTTTTACAGGCACGCTAGCACAGGCGCAACAAGCTATTTCATACGGTCTGATGCTAGGAATTGGCGGTGTGGCAACTTTTAAAAACGGAAAAATCGACCAATTTTTGGCAGAAATTCCTCTCGAAAACATTGTTTTAGAGACCGACGCGCCTTACTTGGCACCTACTCCCTACCGAGGCAAACGCAACGAACCTGCCTATGTAGCTTTGGTCGCACAAAAATTGGCAGAAATCTATCAAATTTCTACCGAAGACGTTGCTAAAATCACAACAAATAACGCCCAAAAGGTGTATAAATTCTAAAACGATTGTAAGATTGAAAAAGTATTCGTTCATTTGTATAATAAATAAAACAAGAAATGTCTGCTTACGACAATATAAAATTTTATCCCGATGATGAGGTAAACCAAGTGTTGATGTCTCTGGCTTCGCACCCGATGCTCAAGGCTTTGATGAGCTTTACTTATCCTGATAAAGACGAAAGCTATTTTCGTGAACTTTTCAAAAACATCCATTCGATTTATGATTTTCAAACAAAAATCATTTATCATAGTATGGAAAAAGTACTTGAAAAAACCTCCGAATCTCTTACCGTTAATGGTTTCGACCAGCTCGATAACAATACGCCTTACCTTTTTATCTCTAACCATCGAGATATTTTGTTAGACACCAGTTTACTCAACGTAAAACTGTTTGAGCACAACAAAATCATGACGGCTTCTGCCATTGGTGATAACTTGGTACAAAAATCATTTTTGATGATGTTGGCCAAGCTCAACCGCAATTTTATTGTGCGTAGAGGGCTTTCGCCACGCGAATTGTTACAAAGCTCAAAAGAAATATCTGCATACATCCATCACTTGCTCCAAAACGAAAATCGATCGGTGTGGATTGCTCAACGCGAAGGGCGCACAAAAGATGGTTGGGACGAGACACACTCTGGCGTGCTCAAAATGATTAGCATGAATGCTGGTGACGAAAATTTGATGGATTATTTCAAAAAATTACGCATTGTGCCTGTGTCTATTTCTTACGAATATGACCCTACAGACAAGTTAAAAATGCCTCAATTGATGGCTGAGCTAAGCGACGAAACCTACATCAAAGAAAAAAATGAAGATTTTATCAACTTGATGAGCGGTGTAATGGGGCAAAAAAAACGCATCCATATAGAGATGGGTAAACCTCTAGACGAGGCTCTAGACCAAATCAAAGATGAGCATCAAAACGCCAACAAGCAAATACAAGTATTGGCAAAAAAATTAGACCAATTGATTGTAAACAACTATAAACTCTGGCCTACCAACTATATTGCGCACGATTTGTTGAACAAAACATCAAGTTTTGCAGATCAATATACCGCTGAAGAAAAACAGTTGTTTTTGCGCCGATTAGAATTGCGCGTCGACAAAAACAACGATACGATGGTCAACGGTTTTTTATCGATGTATGCCAATCCTGTTTTGCATAAATTAAAATTTAATTCATGAACAACAAACCAAAAATATTACTCATTTATACCGGCGGTACCATAGGTATGGTCAAAGATTTTGCCACTGGCGCACTCAAAGCTTTTGACTTTGACCAGCTGCTTGAGCGTATCCCAGAGTTGTATTTATTGGATTGTGACATTTCTACTTTTTCGTTTGATCAACCTATCGATTCGTCAGATATGAACCCCGAATGTTGGGCGTATATGGCTGAGGTCATCGAAAAAAATTACCACAGCTACGACGGTTTTGTAATTTTGCACGGCTCAGACACCATGGCATATTCTGCCTCGGCGATGAGTTTTATGCTCAAAAACCTCAACAAAGCTGTAATTTTTACAGGCTCGCAACTCCCGATTGGCGACCTGCGCACAGACGCCAAAGAAAACTTGATAACGGCGGTACAAATTGCTTCTTTGCAAGAAAACAACCAATCGATTATCAATGAGGTATGTTTGTATTTTGAGTACAAATTGTACCGAGGCAACAGAACTACCAAAATCAGTGCAGAGCACTTCAACGCTTTTGTATCGCCTAATATTCCGCATTTGGCAGAATCGGGCGTACACCTCAAAGTGAACCATAATCTACTGCGCAAAACCGAGGCGCAAAAAACTTTCTATGTACACAAAAACCTCAACCCAAATGTTTGTGTATTAAAGATTTTTCCGGGAATCACAAGACAAGTGCTCGAAGGTATTTTGTCTATCACAAACCTCGAAGGAGTGGTTTTGGAAACCTACGGAGCAGGCAACGCGCCTACACAAAAATGGTTTATTGATGCGGTAGAAAGCGCTATCACACGCGGAATAAAAATTGTGAATGTTACGCAATGTTGGGGCGGTAGCGTAGACATGACAAAGTACGAAAACGGTATTGCTTTACAAAAAATCGGTGTGGTATCGGGGCACGACATCACAACCGAGTCAGCGTTGACAAAAATGATGGTTTTACTTTCTGACACAATCTCTGCCGATGAATTTGCCAAGCAATTTCAATCTTCTTTTTGTGGAGAATTAACCACAGAAAAGCCATAATAAACCTATTTTACCACCACTTGCATCGTCTCACGATTGATTTGTTGCAGAAAAACAGATCTATTTTGTAAAACTTTTTGCGTTGATTGTGCATCAAAATGACGAATAGTATAAAGCGTTAAACCATCGTTGTACGTAGTTTTATACCTGCTATTTAGCTGAGACAATAACTTTTCAAATTGATTGAATTTATCTTCGATACAAACCGAAAAACTGATGGCCGAATTTTGTATCACATTAACTTTTATTTGAAATTTCTCAAACAAATCAAATAAATGAGAAATATTTTTTTCGACAATAAAAGAAAAATCTCTAGACGAAATCGACAATAATATTTGGTTTGGTTTGACAATAAAAATCGGTGTTTTTGGCACAAGATGAGCTCCGTCAGACACGCTAGTTCCTGGCAGCTCTGGGTTTACAAACGATTTTACATACAGCGGAATGTGTTTGTTTTGCAACGGTTGTAAAGTTTTGGGATGAATAACCGATGCTCCGTAAAAAGCCATCTCGATAGCCTCTTTGTAAGATATTTGCTGCAAAAGCGTCGTGTCTGAAAAATGACGCGGGTCGGCATTGAGCACGCCAGGCACGTCTTTCCAGATAGACACACAAGAAGCGTTGAGGCAATAGGCAAAAATGGCCGCCGAATAGTCAGAGCCTTCGCGCCCCAAAGTGACGCCAAAATGGTTGGGGTCTGACCCTATAAAGCCTTGCGTGAGGTATATTTTTGACTCGGTTATAGCCTCTTCAATGTTTTTTTGCGTCCACGCCCAGTCTACATTTGCGTCGCGGTAATTATTATCTGTTTTGATAAGATTTTTGGCATCTATCCAAGTATTTTCAACACCGTTTTCTTGTAAAAATTCACTCAAAATAAGTGTAGATAAGATTTCGCCTTTGCTCACAATTTGGTCATAAATAAAATTATAATTTGGTGATTGATTGGCGATGATAAATCTTTGTAAATTTTCGAAAACAGCATCAATTTTAGCAAAAACACGATGATTTGTATCCGCAAAAAGAGATTGGCAAATATCTACATGAAAATTTTTTACCAAAGCAAAAGCGTCTTCGGGCATGGTTTTGTTTTCAAAATACTGTTTGACTACTTCTTCGAGCGCATTGGTGGTTTTGCCCATCGCTGAGGCAACCAAAACTCCATCGGTAAACTTGGACACTGCCAAAACCTGAAGAATATTACGTACAGAATCGGCATCTTTGATAGAAGCCCCGCCAAATTTGAAAACTTTTTTGTTCATAATGCTTGATTGTAAAACACAAATTTAAAGAACAAAGCCACAAAAAAGGCCTTGTATAAGCATATTTTTGACGATATTTGTTTTTTACAAGTCACTTTTTGAATTTATGGAGAAAAAATATACCACTTTGGGTGAGTTTATCATCCAAAAACAACAAGATTTTGATTATTCTACCGGCGAATTGTCTCGGTTGATGAATGCGATAAAACTTGCTGCAAAGCGCATTAGCCATAAGGTTAACAAAGCCGGCCTAGTAGATGTTACTGGCGCGTATGGCAGCCAAAATGTTCAAGGCGAAGACCAGCAAAAATTGGATGTTATCGCTGACGAAATTTTTATTCAGACGCTCACAGACCGTGATATTTTGTGCGGAATTGCCTCTGAAGAAAACGATCACTATATATCAATTTGTGATCGCGACGGAAATTACGACAACAAATATGTATTATTGATGGATCCGTTAGATGGTTCTTCAAACATCGATGTGAATGTTTCTGTCGGGACGATTTTTTCTATCTATCATCGAGTATCTCCAACGGGGGCTCCGGCAACTCAAGAAGATTTTCTCCAAAAAGGCAACCAACAAGTTGCTGCCGGATATGTGATTTATGGCTCATCGACTATGCTCGTTTATACTACGGGCAACGGCGTGCATGGCTTTACTCTCGACCCTACCATCGGGACGTTTTACCTCTCACACCCTAACATGAAAATAAATGATAACGGTGTTACATACTCTATCAACGATGGTAATTTTAACCATCTCGATAATGGTATAAAAAAATATATAGATTATTGTAGGTCTGACCAAGACAAAGCACCTTATACTGCTAGATATATAGGTAGTTTGGTCGCTGATGTACACAGAAATATTCTCAAAGGCGGTATTTATATGTATCCTGGTACAGCAAAAAACCCGAATGGCAAACTGCGTTTGTTGTACGAATGCAACCCTTTGGCGTTTATCATCGAGCAAGCTGGTGGTTTGGCTACTGACGGCAAAAATAATATCATGGATATCGAGCCTACAGAGTTGCACCAACGCGTACCGTTCTACGCGGGTAGCAAAAACATGGTTGAACAATTACACAAAATGCTTTTGGGTTAGACACAGCCTTACGATAACAAAAAACACCTTAGCCGTGATGTTTGAACAGCTAAGGTGTTTTTTTATGTATTAATTTTAGTTACTTTGACGGATAGCAGACTTCGGTGATTAACTCTGCTGGTGAAGTTGTTTTAGGATTGTTGATATAAAGCTCAAATGGAGCGTATGCCTTTTGGTGCTTAAACTCTTTGTGCTGAATCATCATTTGAGCAGTCGTCCAAGCGTTGCCTATATGTTTGTATTCGCCAGTGTGTTTTATTTTTACAACTTTTAACTCGGGGAGTTCAATTTTTTCGAAATCGTTGCTTAAATCTGCCGGAAATTCTTGTACGCCTATCGCACATTTATAATCAATTTTGTTATTGACCATATCAAATTTTGGATACAACGCCAAGGCTAACTTGCTATCTAACCCTAACGCTTCCAGCTTATTGAAATCTGCCTGCATTTTTTCGCCAATGTTGTCTAAAGAAGTGGTATTGCTTACCGCAATCAGTTTGGTAGCGGCAAATGTAGAAGTGCCTAATATCTCCACTTTTGAGTTGATTTTTCCGTTTTCGAGAAAATCTTTTATCATCATCAATCCTCGATTGTAGTCCATCCCCACAAAGGTTTCGGTCATTTTTTTCATCCAAAAGAGAAAAAATGGCAAATTACCATTCATGACCCAGGTGATTTGTGTACCGCTGTTGGTTTCAGAAAGTTCAAAATGTGTTTTGGCCTTGGATTTCCATGGTTTGAGAAAAATTAAACTAAACTCTATTTTGTTTGGGCTATTTTTGAGCAGCTCCATTTCGCCGGCCCCTACACGATTACCTGTCCAAGCATAACGGCTGCCATGCTCTGTTACGGTTACTTGCGCTTCGGGCTCTGCCAATAACCAAGGCGACCAAATGCGCCAGTTATTAAAATCTGCCAAAAACTTATTGACTTTTTCGATAGGTTGATTGACAGTAATGCTTTTCTTTACAAATAATTTTGGCATGATATTTTTGCTTTAAAGATAATAAAAAATTAAATAATCAACTGTTGACTAAGTATATATCCAAAAAAACGCCTCAAATGATTGAGGCGTTTTAGGAAATTCTATACTGATCTAATTATTCTTCGATAACAACTTCTGTAGCGATTTTTCCTTTTTTTCCGTCAGCTTCTTCGTAAGAAACCTGATCTCCGTCTTTGATTACACGACCTTTGACACCGCTAATGTGTACAAAGATATCTTCTCCTGTTTCTCCGTCGGTAATAAAACCAAAGCCTTTGGTTTCATTAAAGAACTTTACTGTACCTGTTCTCATTTAAAATAAAATAATAAAATTAATAATTGTGCCAAAGATAGTATAATTATGTAGGTACACAATCAAATACATTATTTATTTACAAAAAAAAGCCAGACGATTGTCTGGCTTTATAATTTACTCTTCGTTCATTTTGAAGGTTTCCATAAAGGCTGTGGTGTAATTACCGGCAACATAATTAGGGTCATCCATCAATTGACGGTGAAACGGTATTGTGGTCTTTATCCCTTCGATGACAAACTCGTCTAAAGCTCTTTTCATTTTGTTGATGGCTTCTTCGCGCGTTTGTGCTGTTGTGATCAACTTGGCAATCATAGAGTCGTAGTTGGCCGGGATTGTATAACCAGAGTACACGTGAGTATCTAGTCTAATACCGTGCCCACCTGGCGCATGCAAAGTGGTGATTTTGCCTGGTGATGGTCTAAAACCGTTGTACGGATCTTCTGCATTGATACGACATTCAATAGAGTGTAATTTTGGCGTATAGTTTTTGCCTGAAATCGGCGTTCCAGCCGCAACCAAAATTTGTTCTCTGATTAGATCATAATCAATCACTTGCTCTGTAATTGGGTGCTCTACCTGAATACGTGTATTCATCTCCATAAAATAGAAGTTGCGGTCTTTATCTACCAAAAACTCGATAGTTCCTGCGCCTTCATATTTGATATACTCTGCTGCTTTTACGGCTGCTTCACCCATTTTTTTACGCAAAGCTGTTGTCATAAATGGTGATGGCGTTTCTTCTGTCAGTTTTTGGTGACGACGCTGTACAGAGCAATCTCTTTCAGACAAGTGACAAGCTTTACCATAAGCGTCACCTACCACCTGAATTTCGATATGTCTTGGATCTACGATAAGTTTTTCCATGTACATCCCGTCATTGCCAAAGGCAGCTGCGGCTTCTTGTCGAGCGCTTTCCCATGCTTTGTCGAGGTCTTCTTCTTTCCAGATTTCGCGCATTCCACGACCACCGCCGCCGGCGGTTGCTTTCATCATTACAGGATAACCTATATCGCCAGCTACTTTTTTGGCGTGCTCAAGGCTTTCTAGCAAGCCTTCAGAACCTGGTACTGTTGGTACTCCTGCCGCTTTCATGGTTTCTTTTGCGGTTGCTTTGTCTCCCATTTGCTCGATCATCTCTGGCGATGCACCGATAAATTTGATCCCGTGTTCCCCACAAATTTTTGAGAATTTTGCGTTTTCAGACAAAAATCCATACCCTGGGTGAATCGCATCAGCGTTGGTAATCTCTGCTGCTGCGATAATATTTGATATCTTTAGATAAGACTCGTTACTTGGTGCTGGGCCAATACATACGGCTTCGTCAGCAAATTTTACGTGCAAACTGTCGGCATCAACAATAGAGTAAACGGCTACGGTTTTTATCCCCATCTCTTTACAAGTACGGATAATACGCAGCGCGATCTCTCCTCTATTGGCAATCAATATTTTTTTAAACATCTTGTTGAAATTTTAAATTATAAATTTGAATTTTAAATGGAACAAAATCTACATTCAAAATTTCTATTAAGACGGGTCAACTAAGAATAATGGTTGGTCAAATTCTACCGGAGATGAGTCGTCAACAAGTACTTTTACTATTTTACCTGATACTTCAGATTCGATTTCGTTGAACAATTTCATGGCTTCGATCACACACAATACATCACCTTGTTTGATGTCTGTACCTACCTCAACAAATGGTGCTTTGTCTGGTGACGGTTTTCTGTAAAATGTACCAATGATTGGCGATTTTACTGTGATGTATTTGTCGTCAGCGTTGTCTTGTGCTGGAGCAGCAGCCGGAGCTTCTGCGGCCGGAGCTGCGGCTGGAGTGGCTACTGGTTGTGACACTGCTGGCGCGCCTACTGGCACTTGCTGGATGTAGGTGGTTTCTCCGCCTTCACTTCCTGTTCTGATGGTGATTTTGAAATCATCCATTTCCAATTTTACTTCTGTAGCGCCAGATTTGGCTACAAATTTAATTAAGCTTTGAATTTCTTTAATATCCATAGTTTCGAAATTTTGTTAGGTTCGATTTTAGCTGTTATACGCCCATTTTAGGTAGATGGCTCCCCATGTGAACCCTCCGCCAAATGAGGCAAAAATTAGATTATCTCCTTTTTTGAGTTGTTTTTCGTAGTCGTTGAGTAACAATGGTAGTGTGGCCGATGTGGTATTACCATATTTGTGGATGTTTATCAATACTTTTTCGTCCTCTAGTCCCATTCTTTTGGCTGTAGCATCGATGATACGTTTATTGGCTTGGTGAGCCACTAGCCAGTTTACATCATCTTTGGTCAATTGGTTGCGTTCCATGATTTTTTCGGCTACATCAGCCATGCCCGATACGGCATACTTAAACACGGTTTTACCATCTTGATGCACAAAGTGTTGCTTGTTTTTCACGGTTTCTTCAGAGGCTGGTAAAATAGACCCGCCAGCTTCTATTTTCAGAAAATCTCTTCCGATGCCGTCGCTTCTGAGGTACTCATCTTGCAAGCCATAACCTTCTTGGCTTGGCTCGAGCAATACGGCGCCGGCTCCGTCGCCAAAAATAATACAAGTGGCTCTGTCTTCATAGTCGATAATCGAAGACATTTTGTCTGAGCCTACGACCAATACTTTTTTGTATCTGCCTGATTCTATATAAGCCGATGCGGTTGATAAAGCAAACAAAAAGCTAGAGCAAGCGGCTTGCAAATCGTAGGCAAAAGCATTTATGGCGCCGATTTTTGTAGCTACATAAACGCCTGTTGATGCTACGGGCATGTCGGGGGTTGCGGTGGCAAGAATAAGTAAATCTATCTCTTCTGGGTCAAGATTTTTTTTGGCGATAAGGTCTTGCGCGGCTTTGATTGCCATGAAAGACGCTCCTTCTCCTTCTTCTTTTTTCAGAATGCGACGTTCTTTAATGCCTGTTCTGGTTGTGATCCACTCATCGTTGGTATCAACCATAGTTTCCAAAATTTTGTTGGTCAAAACATACTCTGGAAGGTATTTCCCGACAGCGGTAATAGCTGCAGTTACTTTTGTCATAAGAACTATCTTATTATAGTTAGTTTAAATTCAGACTCGAAAATTACAAAAAAAAAAGCAAACGATTGTTTTTTTGATTGATTTTCATCTTTTTTGAGCATTTTACATAAAAAAACTCTCGACAAATGACTCCGTCGAGAGTTAGTTTTTTACACGTAATACCGCTTAAGCTTCGATTTCGGCTTCGGTCTTGTCTATTACTACTTGTCCTCTGTAGTATAGTTTTCCTTCGTGCCAGTGTGCTCTGTGAAACAAGTGAGCTTCGCCTGTTGTTGGGCAAGTAGCGATGGTTGGCGCTACTGCTTTGTAGTGCGTTCTTCTCTTATCTCTTCTAGTTTTAGAAATCTTTCTTTTAGGATGTGCCATAACTTATATTATTTATCCGTTAATAGTTGTTTTAATTTATCCCACCGGGGGTCTGTATCTAATTCTTCTTCGCTGTCTTCAAATTGTAGTTCTAAATCATCGTCTTGATTCTCCAAATATTCTAAAGCTTTTGACTCTAATGTACCGTCTAGCACACCTGGATGTATTCGCTTGGTTGGCACAGACAATAATATCGATTCGTAGATATATTGTGCGACCGACAATTGATGCTCTTCATACGGCAATATGAGGATTTCGTCATGGTCATCGTTGTACTCTTCGCCAAACTTCACTAGCATTTTTAGCTCTCCTTCAATCGGTTGGTCAAACTCTTCATTGGTCAGGTCACAATTTACTGTTACCACACCTTTTTGATGAAGATGTAACTCCAACATCGTTTCTTTTTTGTCAAGCTCAATCATGCATTGTACATCCAACGCTTGAAATTCGTTGTAATCAAATAATTCTAAGAACTCTTTATCAATCTGATAATCAAATTGATGTTTGCCGAGCTTGAGCCCCAAAAACGGGATTAAATAATCTTTTAAACCAGACATAACCATCTATTTGAGCGTGCAAAGATAAAAAACTTTTGTAATTATATACAAAAAATACGGTTTTTTATTCTTTTCGGCTGTTAATATTTATTTTTAACGGGTTTTTGTTGCTTTCTTCATACGACAATCTGTTGTTGTACAAGTCGATTGCCAAGTAAACCGCTTCTCTAAAAGAGCTGTGGTCTGCCTTGCCTTTGCCTGCGATATCAAATGCTGTACCGTGGTCGGGCGAGGTTCTTATTTTGTCTAATCCGGCGGTAAAATTCACGCCTTTACCAAATGATAATGTTTTGAACGGCACCAATCCTTGGTCGTGATAACAGGCCAAAACCGCATCAAATTTTTCATATAAGGCCGACCCAAAAAAACCATCTGCTGGGAATGGTCCCGAAACGAGAAAACCTTGGTCAAACAATTTTTGCACCGTCGGTTGGATAATCTTATCGTCTTGGTCGCCGATTACGCCGTGGTCGCCATTGTGTGGATTGAGCCCCAAAACAGCAATGCGCGGTTTGAGGATATTAAAATCTTGCAGCAAAGTTTGGTGTATCGTTTTTACTCGCTCGCTTATTTTTTGTGGCGTAATGTGATTGGTCACCTCATTGAGCGGCAGGTGTTCTGTGAGCAAGCCCACACGCAAACCACCATTGACCATCAGCATTAGTGCTTCGCCGTCAATTTGTTGGTTGAGATAATCGGTATGGCCAGGAAAATTAAATTTTTCTGACTGCACATTGTGTTTGTCGATAGGTGCAGTGACCAGCACGTCTATCGCGCCGTCATTGAGCGCTTGTGTAGCCGAGACAAAAGACTCTACTGCATATTTGCCTACATTGGGGTCGCTTTGTCCAAAATTGATATCTACGGCCTCGTTCCAAACGTTAAAAATATTGAATTTTCCGTGTTGGATTTTATCTAGCTGATCGGTATATACAAAATTGGTTTTGCTCTTGAGGTATTTTTTGATAAAGGTAAACACCCTACTATTGGCAAACAAAACTGGCGTGCATAGCTCAAACATGCGTGCATCTTCAAAGGTTTTTAATATGATTTCGGGGCCTATCCCGTTCATATCTCCTACAGAAATTCCGACAATTATATTTTCTCTTGTTTTTACCATTGCGCTTGACCGATTATTTGCTACTTTTGAACAAAGTTAAAAAAATATTCGAGAAATGTTTACAGGTATTGTAGAGTCTTTTGGGAAAATTGTTAAAATTTCGGCTGATCAAGGTAATTTGCACTTGTGGGTAAAATCATCTTTTACATCGGCCTTAAAAATAGACCAAAGCGTTTCGCACAACGGTATTTGCCTTACTGTAGTAGCTATAGAAGACGATATTTACAAGGTTACTGCTATTGCCGAAACTATCCAAAAAACCACCATTAGCGATTGGACTGTTGGGCAAGAAGTGAACCTTGAAAGAGGTATGCTGCTCACCGAACGCCTCGACGGACATATTGTACAAGGACATGTAGACCAAACAGCACAGTGCATCGACATTGTTGCACAAAACGGCAGCACAATTTTTACTTTTGAATATGATGCCTCTCGCGGCAATGTTACCATCGAAAAAGGCTCTATTACCGTCGATGGCACAAGCCTAACGGTGGTGAACTCTGGCAAAAACACTTTTAGCGTCGCCATTATTCCTTTTACACTCGAAAACACTTTGTTCAAAACCTACCGCATAGGCAGCCGTGTGAATCTCGAATTTGATGTAATAGGTAAATATGTGGCTCGATTGATGAGCAATCGCTAACTACCAACTGTAGGTTTCGACCGTGAGGTAGAGGGGAAAACTAAAAGGTGCTTTTATCCATTTATTATTATCGTCTTTACCAATTGCCATAGCACTAAAGGATGGAAATACAATGTTTAGGTCAAGTGACGCAGGTACTTTTTCATTATACGTTTCAACAGATACAAAATCTAACAATAGCGCCACTTTTTTAACCTCTGAATCAATATAAATATTTTTGTCTTCGAGATTTATTTTAAACCAACCCGATTGTTTGTCTACTATATTAAAAATAATTGGTTCATGCACGATTGCTTTTTCATTTGTTACGTCATACAATTGAATTTTAATAGACGATTTCTTAAAACCGTTTGAAGCGATATGCAAATGTGCAGACAGCACCTTACTCAACCTTTTATTACTGACCATTATACCCATCGCATCAGACATATCTGACCTATCTAGTGTTTGTTCAATATCTTCTATATGCCAACCACTAAAACCTCCTTGTATAGCCCCCGAACCTTCACTAGTTTGCCCGTAAGTTTTGATTTTTGTTTTGGCATCTTTTGGGATAATGTACAGCGTAGGCAAAAGCTCTTCGTTGACATCCAATAAAATATCTGGGTTCTCTTTCAGCGTTGCCGAATTGATTTTTTTCACGAAATACCCCAACGCATCTATATACAAAGTGTAATTTTTACTGTTGTCTAACTGAGTAAAGTTAAACGCTCCGCTCTCTGCAGAAAAAGTTTGCGTTTTGGGTTGTTCGATTGAAATACGCGCATAAGCAATAGGCTTGCCTGTTTCACTATCTACCAATCGTCCCGAAATCTGCGCTTGTACACAAAAAGGCAAGAAAATGATTAACCAAAGTAATTGTTGTCTCATATTTTTTTGAGGCTAAAATAGCAACCCATTAGTTAACAAAAACAAAAATCGCTCTTAGAAAGAACGATTTTGTGATACATTTATCAATAATACTGTTATTTTCTAATAAACTTAACGATTTGAGCAGCACGAAGCGTACTTACTTCTATCATATAGATACCTTTTGCAAGTGATGAAACATCTATTTGCTGTTGACTGTTTGAATCCTCAAAAACCTGCTCATGCAACATTTTGCCTGTGGTATCATAAATAATCACTTTTGTAATATTGTCTGCCGATTTTGAAGCGATATTTAACACCTCTGTTGTTGGGTTAGGGTAAATTGCAAACATCTTTTTGTCAAAATCGTTTGTCGAAGTTGTTTTTACCTCTAAAAATTTAGCCAAAAATGGCCCTCCATACTGACCATTAACGGGCACTTGCGCGTCTTCTATCAAAGCACCTGCTGTGGCGATGCCTGTTTGGCTATGTGTGCGCCCTCCTATATACAAATTGTTTTCGTCGTCAAAACCGATGGTGTTGATGTATGTTTCTTTTTCTTCTCCGCCAAAATAGGTACTCCACACTCTGTTTCCGGTATTGTCTAAATTAATGATAAAAAAATCACTTTCCCCTGCAATGTCGGTCTGATGTGCAGTTTCTTCTGCCATGCCCGAAGTTGTGGTGGGAAAACCTACGGTAATACGGTTGTTTTCATCAAAGGTAATATGTTCAAGTCTTCGCGTTGGGTTTTCGTAGTAATAATAATCATCTGTTTCTACCTGTCCGAGATAAGTACCCCACAACTTATTAAAATCTAAATCGTAACAAAGTACAAACGCTTCTGTATCTGCGGTTTTGGCGGTTTTATAAGCGCCTGCTGTGGCAATACCCTCGCTAAGTGATGTTTCACCCAAAAAATAAATCTTATCGTCTGGGCTAATGTACATTTTTTCAACATCTGTGGGGCGATCATAGTCTACCATAAACACCCCCTGGTTATTGAACACATTTATTTTTAGATTGAAGCCATATATATTACCATTGCTATCAATG
>JBFHGP010000005.1:0-41048 GCA_041583035.1 Flavobacterium sp. | reverse complement strand
CACTTGGCCGAGTTTTGGATGATTGAGCCCGAAGTAGCCTTCAACACCTTGGATGACAACATGGATTTGGCCGAAGATTTTATCAAATACATCATCAATTATGTGATGGAAAATTGTGCCGATGACATTGCTTTTCTCGAAAAAAGACTATTGGACGAAGAAAAAACAAAGCCACAAAATCAACGTAGCGAAATGACGCTTACCGAGAAACTGAAGTTTGTGGTCGAAAACAACTTCAAACGCGTTTCGTACACCGAGGCTATTGATATTCTCAAATCATCAAAACCAAACCGCAACAAAAAATTCAATTATATTATTGAAGAATGGGGCGCAGATTTGCAAAGTGAGCACGAGAGATATTTGGTTGAAAAACACTTCAAATGCCCAGTAATTTTGTTTGATTATCCGGCAGATATCAAAGCTTTTTACATGCGATTGAACGAAGACGAAAAAACTGTACGTGCGATGGACATTCTTTTTCCAGGAATTGGCGAAATCGTAGGTGGTTCGCAAAGAGAAGAGCGCTATGATGTATTGATCAATAAAATGAAAGCACTCGATATACCTGAAAAAGAAATGTGGTGGTACCTCGATACCCGCAAATTTGGCACAGCAGTGCACTCTGGTTTTGGCTTAGGTTTTGAGCGCATGGTACTCTTCGTTACAGGTATGTCAAATATCCGAGACGTGATACCATATCCGAGAACACCAAAAAACGCGGAGTTCTAAAACCTGCGTTAATATCTTACAAAATAGTTTAGCTTATCACAGATTTTTAGTACATTTGAGTACGCTATGATAAGTTAAACTATTTTTTTACGGCGTTAAAATATGCTTAAACAACATTTACAATTAAAATTATCCCAAAAGCTGTCTCCGCAGCAAATTCAATTGATGAAATTGATTCAATTGCCAACATTGGCGTTTGAACAACGACTCAAAGAAGAAATGGTCGAAAATCCAGCACTAGAGTCAGGCAAAGACGACCATGACAATGCGGATGAATTTGGCGAGCAAGAATACGAAGATTATGACAGCGAACACATTGATGCAGAAGACATTAACATCGATGAATATTTAAGCGATGACGAAACCCCAGATTACAAATACAAAGCCAATAATTATAGCGATGATGACGAAGACACTTTTAGCCCGATTGTGGCACAAGCAAGTTTTCATCAAGATTTGCTCAATCAATTAAACACCTTGGTGCTTAATGACCAAGAGTTTGAAATCGCTCAGTTTTTGATTGGCAGCATTGATGACACTGGTTATATACGTCGAAGTACTCAAGATATTGTAGATGATTTAGCTTTTACACAAGCTGTTTATACAGACGAAGCTACAGTAGAAAGTATACTTACTATTTATATTCAAGAGTTGGAGCCTGCTGGCGTAGGTGCAAGAGATTTACAAGAATGTTTGTTGTTGCAACTCAAGCGAAAAACGCCAAGCTTGTCTATTGATTTGGCCACAGATATTGTCGAAAATCAGTTTGAATCGTTCACCAAAAAACACTACGACAAACTATTGAATAAATATGAGATTTCGCAAAAACAATTGCGTGAAGCGATTAACGAAATCGAAAGATTGAACCCAAAACCTGGGAGTTCTTATTCGAGTAACAAAGTTATCGAACATGTGATTCCGGATTTTACCATCAAAATAGTAGATGGTGAGTTAGAACTTTCTATCAACGGACGAAATGCACCCGAGTTGCACGTATCTCGCGAATACCAAAACATGTTTGAAGCTTACAAAGAGTCGAACACCAAATCAGAATCACAAAAAGATGCGGTACAGTTTATCAAACAAAAACTAGACGGCGCCAAATGGTTTATCGAAGCCATCAAACAGCGACAAGAAACACTTTTTGTAACCATGACCGCGATTATGGAATATCAACAAGAATATTTTTTGGAAGGCGACGAAACCAAAATTAGACCTATGATTTTGAAAGATATCGCAGATCGCGTAGGGCTAGATATCTCAACAATATCAAGGGTTGCCAATAGTAAATATGTAGAAACGCCATACGGTACCAAGCTGCTCAAAGAGTTTTTTTCTGAAGCGATGATAAACGACCAAGGAGAAGAAATTTCGACTATCGAAATCAAACGTACGCTCGAAAATATTATCGAAGAAGAAGACAAACAAAAACCGTATCCGGATGATAAATTAGCAGAGTTACTCAAAGAAAAAGGGTACCCAATTGCTCGCAGAACCGTAGCCAAATATCGCGAACAGCTTAATATACCGGTAGCTCGAATGCGTAAAAAAATCTAGTGTATTGAGAAATATCATAAACATATTTTCTTACCTTTTTCATCCTGTGTTGATGCCCAGCATTGCTACAGGATTTTATTTTTACATTACTCGTTATTATTACCCACAACAAGAGCTGTTGATTGTGCTTTTTCAGGTTTTTGTCACTACATTTTTGCTCCCAGTTTCTATTTATTTATTCCTCAAATCTACCCGAATATTAAACTCCGGTATCATGGTCGAGCACACGCGAGAGCGACTTGTACCTATCGCGATGAATATTTTACTCATTGGTTTTTTGGTATTTATCATCCTGAAACCAAACCCAAACATGGAACTCAAAAAATATCTGATTGGGTATAGTTTTTCTTATATTATCACGTTTGGGTTTGTTTTGCTCAAAAAGAAAATAAGTATTCACATGCTAAGCTTTGTTGCCATGTTTCCGTTTTTGATCAATACCGCTTTGGCGGTCAATCGTTCGCCATTATTCACAGTGAGTTTACTTATCTTTTTTGGCGGATTACTTGCCAGCTCTCGCTTATCGATGCGAGCGCACACGCATAGCGAAATTGTACAAGGAACAATTATCGGACTTGTTCCTCAATTGGCTGTGTTTTATTTGGGAAGTGTGTTTTAAAAAAATAATAGACTAAGTTAATTACTTTGCTCAAATAAAAAAGGCACAAAAATCATCACAAAAATAGTGATTACCGAAACGAGCAACGGAAGAATATATTGTTTTTTCCAGGCAAATTTACTTTTTATCCAAAACACAATGGCTACAATCGGCAAAACAAAGGTTGCTAAGACTGCTAAAATTGCTAAAATTGCTGTCAACTCATAAATCGCTCCAGCCGTAGGGTGCATTTCATAAACATCAACAACTTTGGTTGTCATCCAATAAGTTAAAAGCACCAATGCAGCAATTAATAAATTTTTATTTCTTTTTTGCATTATTAAATTTTTACTGCCGCAGGCACCAATTTACTATAATCGCCATTATTTCTGATAAAATCTCTGACGATACTCGAACTGATAAATGAAGTGCTTGCCGATGTGAGTAAAAACACAGTTTCTATACCAGCAACAAAACGGTTGGCGTGTGCAATAGCTTTTTCGAATTCAAAATCAGCTGGATTGCGTAAACCTCTCAATAAAAAATCGGCTTCTTTGGCGCGAAAATAATCGATGGTTAAGCCAGAATAGGTATCTACAACTACTTTGGGTTCGTCCGCAAAAGTTTCTTCAATAAATTTTATACGTTGTTCGAGGTCAAACATATATTTTTTATCGGTATTGATACCGATAGCGATAATAATCTCGTCAAACAATGGCAACGCACGGTGTATCATATCTACGTGACCATTGGTAATAGGGTCAAAAGACCCAGGAAAAATAGCTCTTTTCATCTTTACTCTATGTTTTCGTTTAGTCCTACTTCGACAGCATGGCCAAACAAATCTGCCAAGCTAATGCCGGCAGCACGTGCTTGCTGTGGCAAAATACTCTCTGTAGTAAGCCCCGGAATCGTATTCATTTCTATAAAAAACGGAATGCCGTCTACCAAAATAAATTCGCTTCGCGAGTAGCCTTTCATGTTCAAAATTTTATAAATACGCTGGGCTGCATCGGCTACTCTAGCCTGCTCATCGGCTGTGATACGAGCTGGTGTAATCTCTTGCGATTTGCCTTCGTATTTGGCTTCATAATCAAAAAATTCATTCTCAGAAACAATTTCTGTCATCGGCAAAACTTTGATTTCGTTTTCATAAGTAATCACTCCCACCGACACCTCCGTCCCTTTCAAAAAACTTTCTATAATGATTTCGTAATCTTCTTCATAAGCTTTTTCGATAGCAGGAAACAACTCATCACTACTTTTTACCTTAGAAATTCCAAAACTCGAGCCCGAGCGGTTGGGTTTTACAAAACACGGCAAACCTACACGTTGTATAATTTTTTCGGTATCAATAACATCTCCTTTATTCAAATAGTAAGATATCGCCGTTTTTATACCATAAGGTTTTATCACAGACAACAAATCACGTTTGTTAAAAGTAATCGCCGATTGATAATGCGAACACGAGGTATGTTTTTGCTTAATCAAATCAAAATATGCTGTCATTAATCCATCTTCGCCAGGTGTGCCATGAATAGCGTTAAAAACAACGTCAAAATTTATTTTTTCACCATTAATATTAGCCGAAAAATCATCTTTATTGATCAAATATTCTGATTGATCATCTAGCACCACAGCCCATTTATCCTTAAAAACATGTATGCGATAGGGTTGATAGCGTTGACGATCAAGGTGTTGATAAACCACTTCTCCACTCTTTAGCGATATTTCGAATTCACTCGAATAACCGCCCATGATAATGCCTACTTTTTTCATTTTCTGCAATTAGAATAAATTTTTGTAAAGGTAATAAATCTACTTCATCAATCATTTGTTATCTTCGCTTAAAGCAAAAAAATAATGATCGATTTTCAAACCACTTATACGCAACTTCCCGAAGATTTTTACCAAAAAACACTACCCACACCATTGTCGCACCCACAACTGATGGTATGGAATAGCGCATTGGCAAAGTCATTGTGTATTAATATTCCTGCTCATCAACGGGTAGATTTTTTCTCTGGCAATAAAGTTTTTCCTAATAGCGAACCGATAGCAACTGCTTATGCCGGACATCAATTTGGACATTTAAATATGCTTGGTGATGGTCGCGCATTACTTTTGGGTGAGATACCATTAGCCAACAAAACTCGTGTAGATTTACAACTCAAAGGTTCGGGACCAACTGCTTATTCTCGTCGTGGCGACGGTCGTGGCACCTTGTCGTCGATGTTGCGTGAATATTTAATTAGCGAGGCGATGTTTGCCCTCGGCATTCCTACCTCTCGGAGCTTGGCAATAGTGGGGAGTAACGAAAAAATAATGAGACAATATCTCGATCAATCGGCGGTGCTTACACGTAGTGCTACAAGTTTTATCAGGGTAGGTACATTCGAGTTTGCCGCTTATTTTTTGGGAGAAGACGCGTTAAAAAAGTTACTTAAATATACATTAAATCGTCATTACCCAACGCTTTTAGGGACTGAAAATTTGGCTTTATCGTTCATTGAAAAAGTGATGCATCAACAAATTGATTTAATTATTCATTGGATGCGTGTTGGGTTTATCCACGGAGTGATGAATACCGATAATGTAGCTATTTCGGGCGAAACTATCGATTATGGACCTTGCGCATTTATGAACACCTATCACCCAAACACCGTTTTTAGCTCGATTGACGAACAAGGTAGATATGCTTTTAACAATCAAGCAGTGATTGGTCAATGGAACATTGGTTGCTTAGCGAATGCGCTGTTGCCTTTAATACACTCCAATGAAAAAATTGCTGTAGATATGGCAGAACAAGTTTTACACCAATATCCTGATATCTTCCAAGAAAAATACCAACAAATGATGGCAAAAAAAATTGGTTTTGCTCATTCAACCACAAATACTAACCATTTGTTTGCTCAATTGTTAGACATTATGCAAACCCATAGACTAGACTATACCAATACATTTTTGAGCTTAACCAACGAAAATCTGAATTTAATCTCTCAAAACACAGCATTGGAGCAATGGAAAACAGAATGGAAAAAATCATTAATTGATGAAAACCAACCGATGTCTGAGGCTGTCAAAATCATGGCTAAACACAACCCAAGTGTGATTCCGCGCAACCATTTGGTCGAAGAAGCACTTACCGCGGCGAGAGAAAAATCTGACCTAAGCGTTTTTAATCAATTACACGAAATCTTAAAAAATCCGTACACCACAGCTACAATAGATAGCAAATACCAAACAGCCTTAGAGCTAAATGGCTACCAAACATTTTGTGGTACATAAAACTACATCGATACTTTTTTTACTTTTTTGAGGTGTAAACTATTCATCGGATTGGTATCCATACCTTGTACATTTTTTTGAACAAAACGAGCAACTTTATCATAAAAAAGTACAATCACTGGCTGGTCTGCTTGCACTAGCGCATCCATTTTGGCGTAATGTGCTGCACGTATTTTTGGGTCATTTATCAAAAAAGCCTCTTCATACATTTTATCAAACATTGGGTTTGAATAATGCGTATAATTAGGACCATTTGGCGTAAAATTTTTGCTGTAAAACAAAGACAAATAATTTTCGGCATCAGGATAATCAGCAATCCAACTTCCTCTAAAAAAACTGAGTTTGTTGGTTGCGATAGCTTGCCGTAACGAAGACGGAGGCATCGCATCAACCGTGACTTTTATACCTAGTTTTTGCCATTCTCGCTGCAGATATTCGGCAATATCCATGTAGGTATTATTGGTCGACAAGGTGATTTCTATCGGCGTTTTTTGCTTAGCTTTGATTTCGTTTATCAACGCCCTTGCTTTTTGCGGATTATACAATACATTTTGTTGTGCATCGTAGCCTGGTAATCCGTCTGGGATAATGCCCGACACTTGCCCACTCCCCATACCATTACGTAAATAAGTAATCATTTTTTGGCGGTCAAAACTCATCGATAATGCCCGACGAAGAGGTAACGACATTTGTGGGTCGTGCATGTTAAAGCCTAGATATTCTGTATTCAAATATGGCCCAGATAGCATCTTGATCCGGTCACTGTATTTTTCTTGTAATTCGCCAGTAGGTGTCAATAAATCATCTTTGTATGACGGGTCTAAGCCCGAAATAAAATCTAATTTCCCTTGAATAAACTGTAAGAAACCGCTTTGTTTATCGGGCAAAAAAGTAATCGAAACAGCTTCTAGATAAGGTAGTTGCACACCGTTTTCGTCTTTTTCATGATATTTTTTATTTTTTCGCAAAACCAACTTGATGTTTTCTTCCCAAATTTTGAAGTAAAAAGGTCCTGTACCTATTGGATTTGAACGAAAATCTATAGACGGATCTTCGGTGATTTCGTGCGGCACCACAGAAGCATACTTCATCGACAACAAACTCAGAAAAGCAGGAAAAGACCGGTGTAAATTAACCTGAAAAACACTGTCATTGATAGCTTGATAGTTATCCACATTCTGAAAAACCCAAGTGCCTGGAGAAGCCAAATCTTCACTCAGCAATCGGTCGAAACTGTACACAAAATCATCGGCAACCACTACCCTCGTACTGTCTTGCCCGAAATTTTTGTGTCGGTGAAAATACACATCGTCTCTGAGCGTAAAAGTATAGGTTAATCCATCGGCAGAAATTGTCCAACTTTTGGCAATATCGGGCTGCACTGTAAGCTCATCATCCAATTGTACTAATCCGTTAAACAACTGATTACAAGGCCAAATAATCGCTTGATTGCGCGCAAAAGCAGGGTCTAATGTTTGTATATTTGCGCTTTCATTGTAACGAAAAACTAAATTGGGGTCGTGCGTAGCATTTTTTCGTTGACAAGACAGTAAAAAAAGGCTACTGAGTAGAACAAAAAATAATAGTCTGCAATCCGAAATTTGTTTATAACTTTGCATCAGCATTTTAATTCTAAAAATTGAAGTGTAAATATATAACGATTTTTTCGGTTTGATGATGAACAGCACAACACTTAACAGAAAAAAAGTTGCCTTTTATACCTTGGGATGCAAGTTGAATTTTTCAGAAACTTCAACCATTGCACGCGATTTTACGCAAAAAGGTTATGACCGCGTTGACTTTGAAGATGAAGCAGATATTTATGTAATCAATACTTGCTCGGTGACAGAGAATGCCGATAAACAGTTTAAGCAAATTGTAAAAAAGGCGTTGAAAAAAAACCAACAAGCCTTTGTAGCTGCGGTGGGTTGTTATGCTCAACTAAAACCTGAAGAGCTGGCAGATGTAAACGGCGTTGACCTTGTTTTGGGTGCGACAGAAAAGTTTAAACTTACTGATTATATCAATGATTTGTCTAAAAACGATATGGGCGAAATCCATTCGTGCGAAATCGAAGAGGCTGATTTTTATGTAGGCAGTTATTCTATTGGCGACAGAACCAGAGCTTTTCTAAAAGTACAAGATGGTTGCGACTACAAGTGTACGTATTGTACCATTCCGTTAGCTCGCGGTATTTCGCGCTCAGACACCATGGAAAACGTCATGAAAAACGCCGCTGAAATTTCGGCCAAAGGCATCCAAGAGATTGTGCTTACCGGGGTGAATGTTGGTGATTATGGCAAAGGCGAATTTGGCAACAAAAAACACGAGCATACTTTTTTAGATTTGGTTAAAAACCTAGATACTGTAGAAGGTATCAAGCGCTTGCGAATATCGTCTATCGAACCTAATTTATTGAAAAACGAAACCATCGACTTTGTAGCAAAAAGTGATAATTTTGTACCGCATTTTCACATCCCATTACAGTCGGGGAGCAATGCTATTCTCAAAAAAATGAAACGCAGATATTTGCGTGAATTATACACCGATCGCATCCAAAATATCCGCAGAGTAATGCCTGATGCTTGTATTGGTGTTGATGTAATTGTCGGTTTTCCTGGAGAGACAGACGAATTGTTTCTCGAAACTTACCAATATCTCAGCGAATTAGACATCTCTTATTTACATGTTTTTACCTATTCTGAACGAGACAATACCGAAGCCGTTTTGATGGATGGTGTTGTACCGTCAAAGGTGCGTGCAAAACGCAGCAAAATGCTCAGAGGATTGTCTGTAAAAAAACGTAGAGCTTTTTATGAAAGTCAGTTGGGTACAGAACGTACCGTGCTTTTTGAAGGCGAAAACAAAGAAGGTTACATCCATGGATTTACTGAAAATTATGTCAAAGTAAAATCGCCATGGAACCCAGCATTGGTCAACACTTTACACCAAATAAAACTCACACACATAGACGATGATGGGTTAGTCCGTTTTGATTTTATCGAACAAAATTTATAAACGTAAAAACACGTATACTCTACCCAAAAGAGCTGATTTTGAAAACCTCAAAATCAGCTCTTTGGTTTTATCTAATTTTTTTTAAGTACCTTTGCAGGCGCTATGTTAAAAACACATCTACACGAAATACAAAATATTAGGGTATTTACCTTTAGCTTTTTGGTTTTCAAAAACCAATCAGATAAATTTATCCCACCTTTATCAATAGCTTTCTAACGCTATTTATAGCCTTATCAGCATGAATATTCATGGCTGTGTTTATTTAATTTTTATCATTTTTTTATCATGAGAAACAAGTACTTATTGGCAAGTATTGTTTTGCTCACACCCTTTTTTGGCGTTTTTGCACAAGAAAAACCGCAAGTAACATTGGGAGGAGCTTTACGTTTTAACTACAATTTATCAACCTGGAAACCCGAACAAAAACAACGCGGTGGCGACTTTGGTTTTGATCTTTTTCGACTCAATGCAAAAGCGGCTTACAAAGGCATCAAACTTAATGCTGAGTACCGCTTATACTCTAGTGCATTTGGAGGCGGCATGCTCAAACAAGGCTGGTTGGGCTATGATTTGGATAACAAAAACGAGCTTCAATTAGGGCTTACCCAAGTGCCTTTTGGTATTACACAATACAACTCTAGCAACTGGTTTTTTAGCATCAATTATTATGTCGGATTAGAAGACGACCATGATATGGGGATTAAATGGCATCACGAAGATGAAAAATTTGCCTTTGACCTAGCTTTTTTTAAAAATGCTGAAGAATTGCAGTTTGGCAACACCTCAGACCTTTCTAACCAACGATATTCGTACGATGTTTCGTCGATTGATGTTGACGGCGATGGACAATTGGATTACAGAAACAAAGAGGTCAACCAATTGAATGGTAATTTCATTTACAAATTCAATTCAAACAAAGCCAACCACAGCCTTGGTGCATCAGTACAATTTGGCGGATTATACAATCTCGATACGCAAAAAATGGGCAATCATTACGCGTTGGCAGCCTATTACCAAATGCAATTAGAACGGTTAAAAGTCAAAGCACAGCTGACGCATTACGCCCACAACCCGAAAAATCCGCAGGGTGAGAGCGATACACAAATAGCTATGGGCGCTTATGGCGCGCCCTACTTGGTTGCTGCAAAAGCAAACACTTATACGTTTGGGGCATCGTATAATATTCCGGTATCGTTAGGGCCAATTTCTGACCTGACAATCTACAACGATTTTGGCTATCTACAAAAACAACAAAGCGAGTTTAACGACACTTTTATGAATGTAACCGGTATGATGGTTACTGCTGGCTCTGTCTATGCCTATTTTGATTGTGCTGCCGGAAAAAACCAACCTTGGCTTGGTCCAGTATGGACAAATGGTTTGGCCAATGGTGCTGATAACGCCAACTGGGAGGTGCGTTTTAATATTAACCTAGGTTATTATTTTTAATTTAATTTTTAACCCAATAAACAACTTTTATTATGTCAAAAAAAATAAGGAGCGATCAAAAAACGTTTTTTGGAATAAAAGCCAACGGACCTGTTTTCATTACGTCTCTAGCGATTATATCTATATTGGTAATCATTACCCTTGTAGTAGGCAAACCCATGGAAGAATGGTTTGCAAACACCCAAAAATATATCGCTAACCGAGTAGGTTGGTTTTTTATTTTGCTCGTAAACGGGTTGTTAATATTCGCCTTATTTCTTGGTTTTGGAAAATTCAGTAAAATACGAATTGGTGGCAAAGATGCCAAACCAGAGTTTTCCAAAACGGGATGGTTTTCAATGTTATTTAGTGCTGGTATGGGAATAGGCTTGCTGTTTTGGAGTGTAGCCGAACCTATTTTTCACTTCAAAGGAACACCTTTTACCGAAGACCCCTCCAACCAAATAGAGGCGGCTAAAGAAGCTATGGGAGTAACCTTTTTGCACTGGGGCGTACATGCTTGGGCGTTGTACGCTATTGTGGGGGCTGCCTTAGCATTTTTTACTTTTAACAAAAAACTTCCTTTGACTATACGCTCAGTATTTTACCCACTGTTTGGAGAAAAAATTTATGGTCCGATTGGCGATACTATCGATATCATATCAGTGATTGCAACTTTGTTTGGCCTAGCTACTTCGCTTGGTTTAGGCGTACAACAAGTAAATGCTGGACTCAACTATTTGTTTGATATAGAAATCAGTAATACCATCCAAGTAATTTTAATCGTGATAATCACATTTTTTGCTACCTTATCACTTATTCTCGGACTAGACAAAGGTATCCGTATTTTGAGCGAGTGGAACATGAGGTTAGCAATTGTGTTACTACTTTTCGTATTGCTTGTAGGGCCAACTTTGTTTTTGTTCAAATCATTTGTACAAAATATAGGTCATTATATCTATGAGTTTTTTGAGCTGAGTTTTTGGACTAATTCTTACAACGGAGTAAACTCTGAAAAAAATTGGCAAAATTCATGGACTGTTTTCTACTGGGCATGGTGGATTTCATGGTCGCCATTTGTAGGTATTTTTATCGCTAGAATATCAAAAGGTCGTACCTTAAAAGAATTTATCTTAGGTGTTTTACTTGTGCCTACCATACTCACATTTTTGTGGTTAACTGTTTTTGGTGGTAGTGCCATTTATCAAAGTTTGATAGGCAACACAGCCATTGCAGATGCTGTTGACGACAACGTAGCAACAGCTATTTACTTTTTGTTAGAGCAATATCCTTTTACTACACTATTGTCTATTCTTACCGTAATATTGGTGGCTAGTTTTTTTGTCACCTCGTCAGATTCGGGCTCATTTGTAGTTGATACGCTTACCTCTGGCGGGCGTCACGATGCACCAAAAGGTCAAAAAATATTTTGGGCTTCGATGGAAGGTTTGATTGCCGCCGTACTATTGATTGGGGGCGGGCTCACTGCTTTGCAAACAGCCTCTATCCTCACTGGTGTACCGTTTGCCATAATTATTATTGTCATGTGTTTTAGTTTTTATAAGTCACTTGACGAATATCAACAGGCAAAAGAAGAAAGGCTAGAAGAAGAAAAGCAAGAAGAAATCGAAACGATGATTAAAGAATATATTGACGAAAGTTCTAATTCATAAACCTTTAATTATCAACAAAAAATCGGCTGCTTTCTGAGAAAACAGCCGGTTTTTTTATGCAGAAAATTTTATTCCCACTCTATTGTCGCTGGTGGTTTAGAACTAATATCGTATACCACACGGTTTACACCTTTTACTTTATTGATAATTTGGTTGGATACTTCCATCAAAAATTCGTAAGGCAAATGTACCCAATCTGCGGTCATCCCGTCAGTAGATTGTACGGCTCTCAACGCAACTACTTTTTCGTAAGTACGCTCATCTCCCATTACCCCTACTGAGTTGACAGGCAACAAAATAGCACCGGCTTGCCACACATCATTATACAATCCTTTTTCTTTTAATCCGTTGATAAAAATAGCATCTACCTCTTGCAAAATGCTTACTTTTTCGGCGGTGATATCTCCCAAAATACGAATAGCCAAACCTGGTCCAGGGAAAGGGTGTCTGCCCAACAATTCTGGGTCGATACCTAAAGATGCGCCTACTCGTCTTACCTCATCTTTAAAAAGCATGCGCAGTGGCTCGACTACTTGTAGTTTCATAAAATCAGGTAATCCGCCTACGTTGTGATGTGATTTTATCGTTGCCGATGGGCCTTTTACCGAGATAGACTCAATTACGTCAGGGTAAATGGTTCCCTGCCCAAGCCATTTGGCATTTTCTATTTTTTTAGATTCATCATCAAAAACTTCAACAAATACTCGTCCGATGATTTTTCGTTTGGTTTCAGGGTCATCAACCCCTGCCAAGGCGCTCATAAATCTATCTGATGCATCAACACCTTTGACATTCAACCCCATATCTTTGTATTGATCCAAAACGTTTGTAAACTCGTTTTTTCTCAACAATCCGTTATTCACAAAAATACAATGTAAATTTTCGCCAATCGCTTGATGCAACAATACTGCTGCTACGGTAGAATCTACTCCGCCAGAAAGCCCAAGAACAACTTTGTCGTCTTGCAACTTTTCTTTGAGCTCGCTTACTGTATCTTCTACAAAAGCATTGGGTGTAAAATCTTGATTTACTTTAGCAATATCTACCAAAAAGTTTTTGAGCAAAATTGCGCCGTCTGTTGAATGATAAACCTCTGGGTGAAACTGTATAGCGTAGGTTTCTTCACCAGCAATGGTGTATGCAGCATTCTCTACTTCTTTGGTACTTGCTAGCTTTACCGCATTATTTGGCAGTTTCTTGATAGTGTCGCTGTGACTCATCCACACTTGGCTACCTTCTTGAATATCTTTAAACAAAGGATTTTCTTGATTGATGTAAGCCAAATTGGCACGACCATACTCTCTAGTGTTTGAAGGAGCAACTTCTCCGCCAAAATTATGTGCTAAGTATTGTGCTCCATAACAAACCGCCAACAAAGGTTTTTTACCTTTTATATTAGATAAATCTGGATGTAACGCATCTTCTGAACGAACAGAGTACGGGCTTCCTGACAGAATTACTGCCTGAAAATCATCCAAACTTTCCGGAATTTGATTATAGGGTAATATTTCGCAAAAAATATTTAATTCTCTAACTCTTCGGGCAATCAGCTGAGTGTATTGCGACCCGAAATCTAAAATAAGTACATTGTGTTGCATGGGGTAAAGATAACTTTAATTTTAAAGTGTGTAAAGTTATTTCGTTGCTTTTAATTTCGCAATTCTTTGTGTATATTTGTTTAAAAATATTGCTAAAAAAACAAAATTAATTTCTTCAAATCAATGAAATACGCTTTTCTTACCTCAATTATAAGTGTTTTTATACTGACATCTTGTGAAAAAAAAATTGAAAAAGAAGTACACATCACTCCCGAAGTGATGGACAGTATCTATAATCACGTTTATGCCGGCGTGCTACCATGCCCTGATTGCGATGGCATCGAAACTTATATAAACATTTACAAAGACAGTACGATTTCGCGATATATTTATTACAGAAATAAAAATCGTTTACCCGAACTCAAAATAGGTACTTGGACGAGGACAGACTCTATTTTTACGGCGCAATTTGACCGAGAAAAATTATTTTATAAATTAAAAAACGGAAAAACCATCTTACGTGTAGGCGCTGATTTTAAAGAAATTAAAGGAGAATTATCTCCACAATACACTTTCACACTCACCACGCCAATTACAGCAAATGACTTGGTAGGCGAATTTATTCTTGGAGATAGTTTACAAAAACATCAAAGACTTACCATTAGCAAAACAGCCAAAAAGGATGTGATGCAACTCAACTTTTCTCTCCAAAACAGCCAAGATAGTCTGATTTGTGAAAAAAAGTTATTGTCAAAGTTTACCAAACAAAAATCATTAGCAACCGATTTATCTAAGCTTTCGGATAGTCTATCAGGCCAGCTAAAAGTATTGTTTACCATGGAAGAAGCTCATGTTTTTTATGAAGATTTGTCTGGTACACCGCCACAATTTTGCCCAACAGATTCTATTTTTAACCCAGAGGGCACTTATCGATACATCAAAAAGTAATTTATTTATTTTTTGATAATTTGATTTCTAACACCGATTCTGTTTTTTCTGTATTGTAAGTAACGATAGAAGTTTCTACGTCAAAAACATTGATGTCGAGTGCTTCTTTTCGAGTGACTTCTTTACCGTTAACCAATATTTTTTTGACTTTTGGGTCGTTGACACTTTTTTCAAAATCACGTTGCAGTCTATCCAAAAAACCTTTCGGTAATTCTGTACTGTTTTTTTGTTTCTCCTCCTCAACCAACTGAATTTGGGCTTCTTGGTGTGCTTTTTCTTCAGCCAATCTTTTTCGCTCGGCTTCAGCAGCTTCTTGACGGGCTTTTTCTTCGGCTAATCTTTTACGCTCAGCTTCGGCAGCTTCTTCACGCGCTTTTTCTTCAGCTAATCTTTTACGTTCGGCTTCGGCAGCTTCTTGACGAGCTTTTTCTTCAGCCAATCTTTTTCGCTCAGCTTCGGCAGCTTCTTGACGAGCTTTTTCTTCAGCCAACCTTCTGCGTTCAGCTTCGGCGGCTTCTTTGCGGGCTTGTTCTTCCGCTAATCTTTTGCGCTCAGCTTCGGCAGCTTCTTTGCGGGCTTTTTCTTCAGCCAATCTTTTGCGCTCAGCTTCGGCTGCTTCTTGACGTGCTTTTTCTTCGGCTAATCTTTTGCGTTCAGCTTCGGCGGCTTCTTTGCGGGCTTTTTCTTCAGCCAATCTTTTGCGCTCAGCATCGGCGGCTTCTTGACGGGCTTTTTCTTCGGCTAATCTTTTGCGCTCAGCTTCGGCAGCTTCTTGACGTGCTTTTTCTTCAGCCAATCTTTTGCGTTCGGCTTCGGCTGCTTCTTGGCGGGCTTTTTCTTCGGCTAATCTTTTACGTTCAGCTTCGGCTGCTTCTTGGCGGGCTTTTTCTTCGGCTAATCTTTTTCGTTCTGCATCAGCTGCTTCTTGGAGGGCTTGTTCTTCAGCCAATCTTTTGCGTTCAGCTTCGGCAGCTTCTTCACGCGCTTTTTCTTCTGCTAATCTCTTGCGTTCTGCATCAGCAGCTTCTTGGAGGGCTTGTTCTTCAGCTAATTTTTTGCGTTCAGCTTCGGCCAATTCTTCCGCACGATGTATGACTTTTTCATCAATTTTTTCGCCAGAACCAATAGTTTTTCGGCCAATTAACTGAATCACAACAGCTCCGCCCTTGCCTCTATCACCAAAAACTTCTGTCGCTGCTTGAGCATCCAATTCTGCAATTGACTCTATAAATTCTGGTTTAATACGCTCAATTTCTACATATCTGACGACATAACCATTGACTACCGCCAACGGGTCAACCACCTCTACGGGTGTATCATCTACTTGTGCAAAAGCACTGACAGGCAACAACCACATCAACCAACTACAAAACTTTATTTTTCTTTTCATTTTTTTGATATTCTAATGCAAATTTCAGACCAAAAGATTGAATTTGCATAGACAAAGATAAATAATTTGTTATACAAACAAGTTACAAAAATGCTAACAAAAAGATTTTGCTTTTAAAGCTACAATTTAGTGATTCGTATTTCGAAAGTAAATAATTAGTCTTTTTTCCAGAAAACAAATAAAAACATAGCAATCATTAAAAACACACCATAAAACAATCCGATTTCTAGCCAAGATAAATGCAAATTATAAAAAGTCATAGAAGAAAACACTACAGAAACCACAATCGACAGATAAGACATCCATGTTTTTGCTTTTTCATTAAATATTTTTAGCGCTTCTTTTTCGGTAGGTTTATCAGGGTAATTAATAATCTGAGGAAATTTAAAAGACAATAAAATAATTATTAAAAGAAAAAAGTTCACAATACTGGCAATATATAATTGTTTAGTATCACTTACCCCTTTCACACTTCCATTCAAATCAATTCTAGAAATTATTTTTGCTGGAAGATTATCATAATTCTGATATAAAACAATAGAATATCCTATAAAAATACCTACTCCGATGATATAAAATAACATATACCTATTTTTCATATTTGAACTTTTTATAAAAATACCAATTTTATAAATCCAATACAAACCAAGCACAAAAAAAACCTGCAAAACAGATTTTGTTTGCAGGCCTTATATTTCAAGTATAACAAATTATTCTTTGACAATCATTACAGGTCGCTTGTTTTCGTCTATGGCGACAAAGGTAAAATTACCCGAAATAGCACTTTCTCTACCAGACGAGTACATTTGTTCAACAAAAATTTCGACATGTACCACCAAGCTAGTATTGCCTACTTTGGTTACTTTTCCGATCAACTCAATGATAGTTCCGGCTGGTATCGGTTTAGTAAAATCAATCCGTTCGCTACTGATTGTCACCATTTTTTGACGGCTAAATCGAGTGGCTGTAATAAACGCCACCTCGTCCATCAATTGCATGGCAGTGCCACCAAACAAGGTGTCGTAATGATTGGTTGTGTTTGGAAAAACCGCTTTAAAAATACGGGTTTCAGAGTTTTTGATGCGTTGTTCTACATTCATAATTAAATGATTTTTAGGTTAATTTAATTATGCTTAAAGTCATGACAAACGATTCGATATCCGATCAATTCGTTAGCTTTTGAGACGCGAAAGCATTTGAAGGGATCTGACTTCCGACAAAAATCGGTTACAGTTGCGCGACAGTTCAGGATTTTCACCCGATTCACCTTTTCGGTGGCAAATATAGCGATAAATTAGCCTTCATAAGCGTTTCTTTACGTTGATTTAATTTTACTTTGCCGAATAAATAAACTAATTTTGAACAAAATATTTACTTATGCGCCTACTTATCAAAAATATAAAATCACTATTGCAAGTGAGAGAAAACACGCCTAATTTTTTATCAGGCAGCGAGATGAAAACCCTCCCGGCCATCGACAATGCTTTTTTATTGATAGAAAACGATCGCATTGCCGATTATGGCAGTATGGAAAACCTGCCCAATATCTCGGTCGAAAAAACCATCGATGCCGACGGCAAGTTTGTAATGCCTACTTGGGTTGATAGTCATACACACATCGTTTATGCTGGCAATCGTGAGCAAGAATTTGTGGACAGAATCAACGGATTGAGCTACGAAGAAATTTTTGAAAGAGGCGGCGGAATCCTAAATTCGGCCAAAAAACTACAAAATACTTCAGAAGATGATTTGTACCAACAATCCAAAAAACGCCTAGACAACGTCATCAAAATGGGAACTGGCGCCATCGAAATAAAATCTGGTTATGGGTTAACCACCGAGGCCGAACTCAAGATGTTGCGCGTCATCAAAAGATTAAAAAGTGAATACCCAGGCATGATAAAAGCCACGTTTTTGGGTGCTCACGCTTTTCCATTAGCCTACAAAAACGACCATCAAGCTTATATCGATTTGATTTGTAATGAAATGATTCCGGCTGTTGCTAGCGAAGGTTTGGCTGATTTTATTGACGCATTTCTAGAAACAGGATATTTCTCTATTGAAGAAACAGAACAAATCATGCAAGCAGGTAAAAAAAACGGATTGACTGCCAAAATTCACGTCAATCAATTCACCGCTATTGACGGTATTGCCTCGTGTGTAAAAAATGATGCACTGTCTGTAGACCATCTCGAGGTACTCAACGAGAGCGACATCGAAGCACTCAAAGGAAGTAAAACCATGCCCGTAGCTTTGCCTACTTGCTCGTTTTTCATCACTATTCCGTACACGCCTGCTCGCCAAATTATCGATGCTGGTTTGCCACTAGCCATCGCTTCTGATTACAACCCCGGTACAACGCCGTCTGGCAACATGAACCTCGTTGTGGCGACCGCTTGTATCAAACTGCGCATGACGCCAGAAGAAGCCATCAATGCCGCAACCATCAATGGTGCTTATGCGATGGACCTACTATCGACACATGGTAGCATCACCAAAGGCAAAAAAGCCAACGTGATGATGACCAAAAAGCTCAATTCTTTTTATGAAATACCCTATAATTTTGGAGACATGATGATTGAAAAAGTAATCATCAACGGAAAAGAAGTATAAAAAAACACACCAAAAACAAAGCTTTGTTTTTGGTGTGAAAAAATAGTTATGAAAAATATTTTAATCGATGTTAATCGATTGACATTTACCTTTCACAAATATAAACAATGTTTTTGTAACTCATTTGTTAAATATAATAATTAACATTTAAAATGAACTCAGAATATTTTAAACCACTAGATAACAACCAATTAACAAGTATCATCAAGCCACGTAAAGGGGAAAAAAAATTAGGAGAAAAAATTGATTGTCCCAACCAGCAAACCATCGAAAGTTTTTTACAAAAAACCAAAGCCAAATACATATTGGTAGGCATCGAAGAAGATATAGGTGTACAAGCAAATCTTGGGCGTGGTGGAGCGAGATTGGCCTGGAAAAACACTCTCAACAGCTTGCTCAATATTCAACACAACAAATATTGTAAAGGCAGTTGGATAGGTGTTTTGGGACATTTTTCGTTTACTCATTTGATTGATCAAAACGAAACTACCGACCTTAAAAAGTTGTATAAATTGGTAGATTTGATTGACAAAGAAGTCACACATTTGTTACATATCATCTACCAGCATGATAAAATTCCGGTAATCATCGGTGGCGGACACAACAACGCTTACGGCAATATAAAAGCTTTGGCGTTGCATACTGGCAAAGCGGTAAATGCTATCAATTTTGATGCACATACCGATTTTCGCTCGCTCGAAGGTCGTCATAGTGGCAACGGATTTAGTTATGCGTATGAGGAAAAATTTTTAGACAAATATTTTATTTTCGGATTGCATGAAAACTATACCTCAAAAAATATTTTCCAGCAAATTGACGCCACAAATGGAGATGTAGCTTACAATACTTTTGAAGAAATTGCAGTGCGTGAAGAAAGCTGTTTCAACACCCAACTGAGCGTGGCTTATCAACATATCAAAAACAAAAAATTTGGCATAGAAATGGATTTGGACAGCATAGAGATGATCCCGTCGAGTGCCATTACCCCAAGTGGTTTTACCGCAACCGATGCACGCAAATTTATTCATCACTTTGGATGCAAAAAAAATGCTTCGTATCTTCATATTTGTGAAGGTGCACCCAATTTTGGTTCGGATAAAAACCCTCACCTTATTGGCAAACTTATCAGTTATATGATTACTGACTTTATCAAAGCTAAAGAAACAACATAGACTATAACATACTTATATTCAACTAAAAAGCCAAATACGTTATGTACTTGGCTTTTGCTTATTTATTGAGATAGACCACTTTTTTGTCTGGGAATTTCTTTTTGACCCAATTGATGAGTCTTTTTTGTGTGTTTTTGGTAATACGCATTGTTGGTGGCATTTTTGAAAAATCTTGTTGATTAAAACTCGAAACCATTTCAGAAAAACTCACTCCTTTAAAAACACGGCTTAGCAAATACTCATTCCAATACTGGTTCCATTCCTCTTTGTTAGACCAATAATGTGCAATCACCTCTTGCGCCTCTTCGAGCCCATAAGTGTCTTTTAGCGCTGCAGACAAACTGAATTGTTCGATGTAAAAAATCGGTACTTTGTGTTCGCAAAGATAATCACAGGTGGCTAAAGCTAGTTCAAACTCTACGCCATTTTTGGTGTTTGGCGTCGCCACCACACCTGCATTCCACATATCATAATTTTCTAATCCGGCGATAGGCGCATCAGACAGTTGCGAAATACGTTGGTGCATTTTGTTTACTGTTTTACTCCAGCCATTTTTTATAGCGCCTTCGTTCAGGTGCATGACCGCTTTGTTATTGGCCAAGCTTTGTAACATTGATGCGTCATCACGGTACATAAAAGTATCTGCATCGGTATAAATAACTGGTTCGTTTGGATAACGTTCACAAAGCATTTGAATCGCTTTGATTTTTGGACGCCACAAATAATTGTGTTTTCCTTTCCACTCTTGTAACTGTTCGGGCGAAATTAAAATAATATTAATATCATCTTTGAAAGGTTCGAACCATGAAGGATTGTCTGTGACAACATTAATAGTTTTGAGGTTTTTCGCATTGGCTTTGAACGAGATAATCGAAGCATAAGCTTGTAAATAATTGGGATAATGATCACCAAAAATAAGGTATAATGAATGCATAAAATGAGTTTTAGGAATCTAGAATATATTCTTGTAATTGTTTGATAATAATATTTTTAGAGAATTTTTGCACAGCCATTTGTTTGCCATTAGCGCCATACGCTGCAATCAATGATGGATTTTCTACAAAAGTTTTGATTTTATTGACAGCTTCATCCAAATCGTTGGGCGTAATCAAAAAACCATTTTGTTGGTCAATTACCAACTCAGGCATGCTATTGGTGTCAAAAGCGATGCATGGTTTTTCGCAAAGGCTCGCCTCTGCCAAAACATACCCAAAGCCTTCCCAGACAGAAGATAGAAAAAAAACGTCTATAGCTGTCAAAAAATCTTTAACATTGGTTTCGAATCCTGTAAAAATCACATTTTTTTCTGTGTTTTGCGCTTGGTTATATTGTTTGAGCTCAGCTTCGAGTTCGCCTGTGCCACCGATATAAATTTTGTGATTGATGTTTTCTTGAGATAATTTTTTGGATAAATCTATCAAGAATTTTTGATTTTTCTGAAAAGACAATCTACCCAAATTACCGATGATAATTTCATCATTTTCTCTGGTAATTTTCGGTTTGCTTTCTCGATTTAAAAACTCTTGAACATCAATATAATTGTATATAACTTTAATTTTTTCTTTCGGGAACAAGGCCGGGTTATTCTGCAAAATAGTTTCTTTTGTCGCCTGAGAATTTGCCAAAATATCAGTTACCCAATGTTTAAAAATATAACGATTCAAAAATTTATTTTTGATTGGAATAGCAGAGCCCCGTCGATAAATAACTCTTTTTACGCCTGCTTTTTTGGCTGCGTGTGCAGCAATTTTCAGGTCGCCTGGGTGATTGATAATGAGGACATCTATTTTTTCTTTTCGGAAAATTTTTACCAACCGATTGACTTTAAACGGATTCAAAAAACTTAGGTTTGACAAATCTACCGGTACAAAACGAATGTTTTGATGTGCTTGTAGTTTTTCATGAATTTTACCTTTTGGATTGCCAAAAAAACACACTTGATGGGCCATATTAGCAAAGCTAACCGCAGTCTCGAAATGCCACTTTTCGCCACCTCCCCAAAAAACAATCGAATTAAAAAAAGCTATTTTCACACGTTTAAATTTTTATTGAAATTATTTTTTTGTAATTCTTTAATTTTTACATATTTGAGAAATGTTCCAAAAGAGGCAAAACAGCAAATTACAAAACCGTAATAACCGTCTAAAAAACCTTTTTTAATGAAGTAGTTTTTAAAAAACTTCCAAAAAGGATTCAATACAATTTTGGTAAACCCTATTTTTTTGTTGGGTTTTCTTCTGAATGAATTTTGGGCAGCAATACTTGTGTAACTACGTACTTTCTGGTAGTGTTCATCAACCGAATCATAAGCCCAATGCAACAAATCACCTTTGAGGTTTCCTTTGTTTTTTGGGTTGTGTAAAACAATGATTTCATGCAAATTGTTCTCGCCCTTCCACTCGGCTTTTTGTCTGTTAAAAAGCCTGATTTTATTGTCGGGGTACCAATTAGAATGCTTGATCCATTGGCCACAGTAATTATTCAATCGATTGAACGAATAACCATCATACACAAAGTTATTTTTGACAGCAATTATCGATTTTTTCAACTCGTCAGACAGCGCTTCATCAGCGTCTAACGATAGAATGTAATCGTATTGTGCTTGGTTGTTGGCAAAGTTTTTTTGGTCTGTGAATCCTACAAATTTATTTTCTACAAAACGTGCGCCGTACCGAAGACAAATTTCTTTGGTTTTATCGGTCGAGAAAGAATCTACAACAACAATTTCGTCTACTACATCAGCAATTGATTTTAAGCAATTTTCGATGAAATTTTCTTCATTAAAAGTGATAATTACTCCCGAAATTTTTGTCATAATCAGTCTATTTCATTGCAAATATATATTTTTACTTATAGATATTAATGTATATTTGCAAAAAAAATGATGAATCACCCATTGATTTCTATCGCACTTTGTACCTACAATGGCGAAAAATATTTGTCAGAACAATTGGATTCGATTGTAAAGCAAACCTATAAAAATATAGAAATTATCGCGGTAGATGATTGTTCGTCAGACAACACCTTAAAAATTTTGCAAAAATATGCTGAACAATATCCGATAATCAAGGTATTTAGCAACAGCAAAAACAAAGGTTACAGCAAAAATTTTGAATACGCTATTTCGCTTTGTAAGGGCGAATACATCTCTATATCTGACCAAGATGACATCTGGATGGAAAACAAACTAGAGCTCCTTTTGGATAAAATCAAAATCAATGATGATTTACTCGTTCAGTCTATTTCTCTAAAAGTGGACAAAAACGGCAATAGCCTCCACAAAACTAGTTTTGACAAACGTTCACGAGATTATGACAGCGGCGACCCGAGAATATTGACCCTCAATAATATATTTTTGGGACACTCAATGTTGTTCAAAAAAGCATTGACAGACATGGCCTTGCCTATCCCAAAACACAGTACTTATGATGCCTGGCTGGGTTTTGTCGCAACAAATAAAAAAAGTGTTTGTGTACTTAATCAAGTAACCACCAAGTTTCGCCAACACCAAACCAATGCAAGTAAAAATTGGGAAGGCAACTCCAAACTCGAAAAAATAAAATTGTTACAACAAAAATTACAAGATATTTTAACGCTTGACGACCTTCAGCACAGGGCGTTTTTTGAAGAGTTGAACAATCTGGTCAAAAAAAGGGTGCAAGGCTCTATGAACATCAAGCTGTTGTGGTTTTTGCTCAAACACCACAAAGTACTTAGCTCGACCTTCAATACCAGTACAGTATCTAAACTCAATCACCTCAGAAAGTTTTATATCTAATTTATTAAAAAACCGACTCAGTACTGAATCGGTTTTTTAAAATATTTTGGTTGATGCGTTTTAGAACGAATAAGCTACGCCAATTCTTGTAGTAAGCATCATTGCTGAATTATCTGAACCGTTAACAGGCAAGCCGTCAAAACCATAATCTTGGCTGATGGTCAAAACACCCGTAGCGTCTAAAAATACAGAAAAGTTTTCTGACAATTTATACGAAGGCATCAACCCTAACTGTACTGTTCCTACTTTGTCATCATCCAAAGTTTCGCTTTTGAATACACCAATACCCAAACCTGCGTGTGCATGAATGCCAAAATCAGACTCCATAGCGGTTGCCGCCGAAATGTCGTACATGGCTTCTAAGGCAATTTTGTGAAAAGTTGCTCCATAATTACTGTTGTCTTTGTGTTCAAATTTGTTCATCTCGTAAGTACCACGTACAGACCACAACTCATCTATTTGATATCTTGCACCAAGATGTAAACTCCCAAAAGTACTGTAATCAGCAGCTTCTCCGGCACTAGGCTCTGGCGAGAATGGCATGTTTAAACCATAACCAGCTTCTACAGTTGTTCTACTCCAAAAGTCTGATCCGTGAAGGTCTGATGATTGTGCATGAGACATTGCTGTAGCTCCAACGGTAATAGCAGCAGCTAAAATTAATCGTTTGATATTCATTTTACTATTTTTTGATTAAACGCAACAAAAATAAAAATAATATTCAGTAAAATATTAATATTTCAAATAAATATACAAAAAAACTAACTCGCATCCTCTGTTTTACTCGAATGACTAATCAATTGATTGAGTTCTTTGAGTTCTTTATTGGTCAATTCGCGATACTTGCCCACTGGTACATCTAATCCGATATTAATAATCCGTACTCTTTTCAAAGCTTTTACTTCGTACCCCAAATATTCGCACATGCGACGAATTTGCCTATTGAGTCCTTGAGTAAGGTAGATTTTGAATGTATTTGCGTTGATTTTTTCTACCTTACATTTTTTGGTCATCGTATCAAGTATCGGCACTCCTTGACTCATTCGTTTGATAAATCGGTCGTTGACTGGTTTATCTACTCGTACAATATATTCTTTTTCGTGATTATTGCGCGCACGCAAAATTTTGTTGACAATGTCTCCGTCATTGGTCATCAACAACAATCCTTCAGAGTCTTTGTCTAATCTACCAATAGGAAAAATACGCTCGGGATAATTTACATAGTCAATCACATTGTCTTTTACCTTGGTATTGGTCGTACATTCTATACCAACTGGCTTGTTGAATGCCAGGTAAACAAAATCATTTTTTCGTTTGCCAACAGGTTTTCCATCGACAGCAATATCGTCTTCATCGCTTACCTGAGCGCCCATTTCTGCTGGTTTTCCATTAATTGTCACCCTGTTTTCACTCACCAAAGTATCGGCTTGCCTACGTGAGCAAAAACCTACTTCAGATAAATATTTATTGATTCGTTTTGTTTCTTGCATAAGGCAAATTTACACAAAAATTATTCGGTAATAAACTGATAAATCTCTTTATATACACTTTGATGATAAAGGCTATGACCTATATTATTGGTTGTGTATAAAGTTATTTTTGGATGTTTACTTTGCACCTGCAATGCACTGCGGTATTCGACCACGCGGTCAGTTTTGTCATGTATCCAAAGGATGGGTTGTTTAATTTTACTAATAAATTCTTCAGCCGAATATTGTTGAATATCAATAGAAAAATCTTGTTTAAAAACAGCTAAAAATTTTCGGTAAGACCGATTGCTTAAACTTAGTAATTCTCTATAATTAGTCAATAATTTTTCGAAGCGATTGGGACTCCCCATCACCACCATTTTTGCCAGCTGCGGATTTTGGTAAACACTCTGATAGTACAACGAGGTAAAACCGCCAAACGAATGCCCTATCATAAACTTGGGTGAATATTGCTGACACACTTGGTCGATGGCTTTGCTGTACATGATAGGATTGAGCTCATAACCGTCGCTGAGACCTTGCGCTGGCGCATCGATAGCAATGACATGAAATTTTTTTCGGCGCAAAAACTGTATCAATCCTATCCAACGATAGGCGTTGCTCTCCCATCCGTGGATGAGAAAAACCTTGTCGCCGGTATTTTTCCATTCATAAACATGTACTTTTTTTTGATCGATTTCTATCGGAGATTGTTGTGCGTCGGCCAAAAAATCAGGTAACTCTTCTCGCTTGCCTTTGCGCGGATGAGAAAAAAGCTGATAGGCAATACGTGCCGATTTTTTGGGCAAAACATACGAGAGTAGGTTGAGTCCAAAACCTACCGATTTTGTCAATAAAAAATAGCGAAGTTTCTGAATCATAAAAAAAAGCCTCAAATTGAGGCTTAAAATATTACTTGATCTTGCTGATCAATTTGTCAATTTTCTCTTTTTCTTCTTCGGCCAAGGCAATGTCAACCAATATTCGACCACTGTGTTCGTCAATCATGATTTTTTTGCGTGTAGCAATTTCTACTTGCACTTGTGGCGGAATGGTAAAGAATGATCCGCTGGCGGCGCCTCTTTCGATAGATACTACTGCCAAGCCGTTTTTCACTCCATTTCTGATTCGTTTGTATGCTTGTAGCAGTCTCTCGTCAATTTGCTTAGTAAACTCTTCAGATTTACTCAACAAAAATTCTTCTTCTTTTTCTGTTTCAGACAAAATGCTATTCAACTCACCTTCTTTGTGTGCCAAATGCTCTTTTTTGAAGTTTAATTTTTCGTTGGCTTCTTCGATGGCTTTTTTCTTAAATTCAGCATTTGCGCCCAATTCTTTGATGTTTTTTTCAGCCAATTCGATTTCTAACTCCTGAAACTCAATTTCTTTTGCCAATGAGTTAAATTCTCTATTGTTACGTACATCTTTTTGTTGTTCGCTATATTTTTTTATAGCAGATTTGAATGTTTCGATGTCGTTTTTTTTCTGTTTGATTTCGCCTTCAACAGTTTTCAACTCTTCATTCAATTTGTCTAAACGAGTGGTTAGTCCTACCATTTCGTCTTTCAAATCTTCTACTTCCAACGGAAGCTCGCCTCTCATGTTTCTGATTTCATCAATCTTAGAATCAATAAGTTGCAAATCATACAAGGCTCTTAATTTATCCTCTACAGTTATTGTTTGTGCTTTTTTCGCCATATCTGTCTATAAGTAGTTAACCGGATTGGTATTTATTTCTGATAAAATTACCGCAAAAGTAGGAATTTTTTTTGTAAGATAATCATAAATATATTTTTTTGTAAATCGTTCACTTTCAAAATGTCCTACATCTGCTAATAAAATCTTGTTTTCGGCCTGAAAAAAATCGTGGTATTTAAGGTCGGCCGTGACCAATACATCTGCTTTTTGGGCAATAGCAGCCGGAATTGCAAATGCTCCCGAACCACCCAATACAGCAATTTTTTTTACTTTTTTATTTAGAAAATTAGAATGACGCACCACTCCTGTTTGCATTTTTTGTTTCACAAAACGCAAAAATTCACTTTCGTCTAGCGCATTGTCTAATTCGCCAATCATCCCCAAACCGATATTTTGGTGCAAATTTTCGGTTTTATATATTTCGTAAGCAACTTCCTCATATTTATGAGCGGCAAACAAAGCATTGAGTATTTTATTCTTGAGATGTTTTTCGAATGTCATCTCAATTTTGATTTCTTTCGCAATCACCAACTCATTTTTTTCGCCCACCACTGGTTGGCTATCTTCATTCCCTCTATAAGTACCTTTACCCTTAGAGCTAAAACTGCAATGATCATAATTACCTATACTACCCGCACCAGCGTCAAACAAAGCTTTGCGTAACTCGTAAGCATTATCACTTGGTGTAAAAGTGACTAATTTATATATAAAATCTTCTTTTGCTATCAGCATCTTCGGTTTTATGATACCGAGTGCGTCACAAATGATTTTATTTACTCCTTTTTTATGATTGTCTAAAGCGGTGTGGACGGCATAAATAGCTATATCGTGCTTGATTGCTTTGATGATTGCTCGTTCTACATAAGTTTTTCCGGTGATTTTTTTCAATCCTGAAAATAATATTGGATGAAAACAAATTACCAGATTGCACTTATTTTGTATAGCCTCATCAATCACCGATTCGAGCGCATCATGGCACACCAATGCACCATTAATCTCTTGGTTGACATCTCCAACCAACAATCCGACGTTGTCAAAACTCTCGGCGTATGGTGTAGGTGCCATTTGTTCGAGCACCTCTATTATTTCTTTTAATATCATTTTATAAATCGAAATTTTGTTGAATCGATTGTTTAAATTCGTCGACAATTGATTGCATTACCTCAGCTACCGGCTTGATATCGTGGAGCAAACCAGCTATTTGTCCAATCTCTAATTCGCCTTCTTTCAAATCGCCTTCAAACATACCTTTTTTTGCTCTGGCTCTGCCCAAAACTTCTTTGAGTTGCTCTACCGATGCACAATTTTGATAGGCTTGTTGCACTTGCTCATAAAATTCGTTTTTGATAAGCCTCACAGGCGCCAACTCTTTGAGCGTAACCACCGTATCTCCCTCTCCTACTTGTGTAAGCCGTTCTTTGAAATGCTCATGAGACGAGCTCTCATGGGTCATGGCAAAACGCGTTCCCATTTGCACCCCATCTGCACCCAAAACCATAGCGGCATGCATGCCTTTACCAGTGGCTATACCACCAGCGGCAATCAACGGAATATCTATTTGTGCTTTGACCATCGGGATAAGTGTCAACGTAGTAGTTTCTTCTCTGCCGTTGTGTCCGCCTGCCTCAAAACCTTCTGCTACAACAGCGTCTACACCTGCTTGCTGTGCTTTGAGGGCGAATTTTGACGAGCTCACCACGTGTACTACAGTAATACCGTGTTCTTTCAAAAAAGGTGTCCAGGTTTTTGGATTTCCGGCCGAAGTAAAAACGATTTTTACACCTTCTTCTACAATAATATCCATAATCTCTTCGATATTTGGATACAACATGGGCACGTTTACGCCAAAAGGCTTGTCGGTAGCTTTTTTGCATTTTTGGATATGCTCTCTCAAAACGTCTGGATACATACTGCCTGCACCAATTAGCCCCAAACCTCCGTGATTACTAACTGCAGCGGCAAGTTTGTATCCGCTATTCCAGATCATTCCGCCTTGTATAATGGGGTATTGAATATTAAATAGTTGGGTGATTTTGTTCATAAATTATTCTGCTGCGTAATCTTTTAGATAGTTAAACTTTTCTGTTAATTGTCCGTTTTCACAAATGGTTGCGCGTTGCAAAACACCGTCTGCATCTTGGTTAAAAAAGGCAGGAATAATGCGCTCTAAAAACACTTTTCCGAATCCTTCGCTGGCATCTTTTGGCAATTCGCAAGGCAAATTATCTACTGCCATCACACCAATGGCTTCGGGGTGTGACAAAGCTACTTCTTGATGAGTTTTGGGGTGATATCCATAAAACGGATCGGCAATCGTTGATGGTTTGATGGTACATGCTATTGGCCCATCGATATCACAAGACACATCTCCGACCACTCTAATTTTGTTCTGAGAAGATTGAAGCATCTCTTTGGTCAAAATATAAGGAGCGCCATCTTTGTAAAAATGTCCGGCGATAAAAATATCTGCTACTTTGGTAAATTTTTCGAAATCACTCTCGTACAAATCAGGTTGTTCTCTAAACTCTTTTTTCACCATAGGACTGCCGTCTTTGCGACGATAATATTGGTCATAATCAATATGAGTATAAACAGAATGGCTATACTTTTTGGTCAAAAAATCATCGACAGATACTTCTTTCATTTTCATGCCGTCCAGCATTTCTTTGGCGCCATACCCTACTTTTCCTTTACCGGTCAATACAACTTTGAGTGCTGGTAGGTTGAGTTTTTTTAACCGATCAATCAAATCTTGTTGAGCGTGTAAATTTTCTGCTTTTTGGATATGAAATAAATCAAACTGTTCGCCAAAAGTGCGGAAAGTGTTGTACGCGCCAACGATGCCCGCATATCTTCCAAAACCAATCAGTCTATTGTTTTTTTCGTCAACCAAAGTTTCGTGATCTATCAAACGGATATTTTTTTGCAAACAAGTTTGTAACAACTTTTTGTTGTAAGGTTGTTTTTTGATAGTATGCGAAAAGAAAAAATAGGTTTTATCCGGAATCAAATTATCCATCGGCACTTCTTTCACGCCGAGTAAAACATCACAATCAGACAAATCGTTTGACAATTCGAAACCTGCTTGTGCATATTCTTCATCTTTAAAAACCCTGATTTCTGAAGGTTCTACAACAAAAGAAGCTTGTGGATATTGTTTTTTAAAATTTAATAATTCTTGCGGAGAAAATACCACACGTCTGTCTGGTGGCACTTTACCCTCTCGTATAATTCCGAATTTCATAGGCATATTGTATTATAATCGTGATATAAAGTTCTCAAATATACCTATTTTTTTGATTTTAACGAAATTATTTTGGTAAAGCTATTTTTAATCAATCTAAATTACTAATTTTGCCGAATAATTAAAAATCATTGAATGATGAAAAAAATAATTTTAGCTTCGGCAATCGTGTTAGGTAGTTTAGGTTTTGTAGCTTGTGATAGCGATGACAACTCTGGCGATCAAACACCTAACATTTTAGAGGGGACATGGGAAGCTGCAGAGTTATCATACACCATGCCTGACGGACAATCACACACTTGGGCATTTGATCATCCATCAATCAAACAAGGTTGCGCAACTGATTATTTGACAATTTTAGCTAACAACAGCGCATCATTGACAGAGAACAACATGGACGATACTGGCAATTGCGTAGATGTAGTAATTGACGGAACATGGACTGAAGACACCGTAACTATCGAAGGCGAAACAGAACCACGTACTATTGTTGACGTTACAGAAACTACACTTACACTCGAATATCCATTTACTTTTGGACAATTTGAAACTGATGTAACAGTAACCTACACCAGACAGTAACAAAATAACACCCCAAAAGCCGCTTCGACCACAGAAGCGGTTTTTTTATGTTTTTAATGTCGGCAAAATCGTAAAATATGCGTAATTTTACGGCATAATCACAGTCTACTATGCATTCGAAAGTGTTACTTACCGCCAAAGACGTAGATATTATTCTTCACCGCTTGGCTTGCCAATTGGTCGAAAAGCACACCGATTTTTCACAAACCGTGCTGATAGGCCTACAACCAAGAGGGCGTTTTTTGGCTGAGCGAATTGCTCAAATATTAGAAAAAGAATATCAAATTGCTGATATCAACCTTGGTTTTTTAGACATCACTTTTTTTAGAGATGATTTTCGTCGAACCGAAAAACCACTCGAGGCCAACAAAACCCATATTAACTTTTTGGTAGAAGATAAAAACGTTATTTTTATCGATGACGTATTGTACACCGGCCGCAGCATCAGATCGGCACTCACAGCGATACAATCTTTTGGGCGACCAGCCAATATAGAATTACTGGTTTTGATAGACCGACGCTTTAGCCGACACCTACCCATACAGCCCGATTATAGAGGCAGACAGGTAGATGCTATCGCCAACGAAAAAGTAAAAGTACAGTGGCAAGATATCGATACTGATACAGACCAAGTACTGTTAGTAGATGATAATCCGACATAATTATTTTTGATGAAAACATTAAGCGTAGACCATTTATTAGGCATCAAATATATTACAGCAAGTGATATCGAATTGATTTTTGAAACTGCCGAACACTTTAAAGAAGTGATTAATCGCCCCATCAAAAAAGTGCCGTCGTTGCGAGACATCACTATTGCCAATATATTTTTTGAAAACAGCACCCGCACCAAACTGAGTTTTGAATTGGCAGAGAAACGACTTTCTGCCGACACCATCAGTTTTTCTGCCGCACAATCATCAGTCAAAAAAGGTGAAACCTTGATAGATACCGTCAACAATATTTTGTCGATGAAAGTAGATATGGTAGTCATGAGACACAGTAATCCTGGAGCAGCATATTTTTTGTCGCAAAATGTAGATGCTCGTATTGTCAACGCTGGAGACGGCGCTCACGAACACCCTACACAAGCCTTGCTAGACAGTTTTACCATTAGAGAAAAGCTAGGAGATATTGGCGGTAAAAAAATAGTAATTGTCGGTGATATTTTGCATTCTCGCGTTGCATTGTCTAATATTTTTGCCTTACAAAAACAAGGTGCCGAAGTACGTGTTTGCGGACCAAAAACTTTGATTCCGAAATATATAGAAAGCCTTGGCGTAATCTACGAACCCAATCTTCGCAAAGCGCTAGAATGGTGCGATGTAGCCAATATGTTGCGCATCCAAAACGAAAGATTAGACGTCAACTATTTTCCGTCTACGCGCGAATATACCCAGCAATACGGACTCAACAAAGCCATGCTCGACTCACTCGATAAAGAAATTGTGGTGATGCACCCTGGGCCTATCAATCGTGGGGTCGAGATTACCTCTGATGTAGCCGATGCTGACCAATCTGTGATTTTAGAACAAGTAGAAAATGGCGTTGCCGTGAGAATGGCGGTCATCTATCTGTTGGCATCCAAAATCAAATAATTTTGTATATTTAAACAAAAAAATGAAAATAAACACCTCAGCAAATATTACGCATATTACTCAAACTGACGAAAACACTGATGATTTGTTAAACCAACTAGCACTAGAATATCATCTGTTTGAAAATAATCATTTGATTGTAGAATTGTCGCCAAAAAGCTTTGCTGACGTTTCTCTTTTTTATGATTTAAACAACAAACATCGCGCGCAAAAAAAATCGTTTGTCTTGGTAGTCAGCGACATCGATGTTGATGCAATTGACGAAGACCAATTGATGGTTGTACCTACCCTACAAGAAGCACACGATGTGATAGAAATGGAAGAAATCGAACGCGACCTAGGGTTCTAAAATTAAAACTATGAAATTAACCATTCTGGGTTGTTATGCCGCTACGCCTCGCACTTTTACCAATCCTACCTCGCAGGTAGTCGAGTTAAAAAATTCGATGTATTTGGTGGATTGTGGAGAGGGTACGCAAGTGCAACTTAGAAAAAACAAAGTCAAATTTTCTCGTATCAACCAAATTTTTATTTCGCATTTACACGGCGACCACTTTTTTGGGTTAATCGGTCTGATTTCGAGTTTTGGACTTTTAGGACGACAAACAGATTTACATATTTATGGGCCAAAAGGCATTAAAGAAGTTACTCTATTACAACTAAAATTATCCAAATCATACACCCAATACAATTTATTTTTTCATGAATTAACCGCTACATCAAGCGAATTAATTTTTGAAGACGACAAGGTACAAGTGCACACCATCCCGCTCAATCACCGTGTTTACACCAATGGTTTTTTGTTTGTGGAAAAAATCACGCAAAAAAAACTCAATATACAGCGCATAGAAGAATTGGGCATTCACCATGTGTATTACAACAAAATAAAAAACGGCAACGATCATCAGCTAGATGATGGCACGGTCATCCCTAATGAAGAGTTGACGTATCCGTCAGCAAAACCTTTTAGATACGCCTATTGCTCAGACACGATGTATGACGAATCTATCGTGCCTATTATCAAAAATGCCGATGTACTGTATCACGAAAGTACTTTTTTGGAGCAAGACAAACCCAAAACTACACACACCAAACACAGCACCGCCAAAGAAGCTGCAACCATTGCAAAAATGGCAAGTGTAAAAAAACTCATTCTGGGTCACTACTCTACTCGCTATCCTGATATTCGAATTTTTAAAGATGAAGCCCAAGAAATTTTTGCGGATGTTTTATTGGCCGATGACGAACAAATATTTGAATTTTAACGATGAAAATCGATTTAAGCAACTACCGAAAATCATACGAAAAAAACCAGTTAACCACATCATCTGTCAACGAAAACCCGATGATGCAGTTTAGACAATGGTTTTACGAAGTTGAAGAGCTAGGCGGTATAGAAGAAGTCAATGCCATGACGGTTTCAACTATTGGTTTGGACGGCTATCCAAAGGCTCGCATCGTATTGTTAAAACATTATGACGAAAACGGTTTTGTGTTTTACACCAATTATGAGTCTGAAAAAGGCAAAGCGATTATTGCAAATCCAAAAGTATGTTTATCCTTTTTTTGGCCAACAGCTGAGCGACAAGTAATCATTAAAGGGGTTGCAGAAAAAACAACCGTAGCACAATCAGACAATTATTTTGGTTCGCGCCCCGAAGGCAGTCAGCTTGGCGCCATCGTTTCGCCTCAGAGTCAAGTGATTCCGAATTATACTTATCTCGAAAAAAAATTAGCTTTACTGACGCAAAAACACCAAAACCAACCCATCACCCGACCAGCCCATTGGGGAGGATTTTTGGTAAAACCTACAGTGATAGAATTTTGGCAAGGACGCCCAAATCGTTTGCATGACCGCATCAGGTACACCCTCAACGGTCTTGATTGGACTATCGAGCGACTGGCTCCGTAAGCATCAAAACATTAGCCAACTAATATTTTTTGGATTCTTATTTTTTTCGTAAATTTGCCTTCTACTTTTGGGGCCGACCGGTTTTGACAGCGGGTGGAATTAAAAAGTAAGCACGTCGAGCGCAGATACACAGCTCGTAAATATCATGTTTCAACTTTTTTAAACGGCGAAAATAATTACGCTTTAGCTGCTTAATTTCTGAAGTATAGTAAGAACAAGCCTCGTCCTGTTAGACAGGAGAGCTAAATTCTCCTAAAAAGCCTTGATTTGCGGCGTTTTGTTAAGGAGAACCGAAAAAGTAAATCTAGAGGTGTTAGTGCTTCGGACACACTTCGAAATTTTTAGAAGCTAAGCAGGCAACGGATGTTTTTGACCAAGTTGCCTTGACGAAAATCTAAGCAAAAACTAAACGTGTAGAAAGCTCTTTGATTGCTCGTTTGGACGAGGGTTCGATTCCCTCCGGCTCCACAAATTACTTTTTAGCAAAATTCTCTTTAATTATTTTTTAATCTCGGACTGATGATTTCTACATCATAAAAAGCAATTGCGCCACGCACTACCGATTTTATGGTTTCGTGCAAAGCCTCGATAATATGTGCTTTGAGGCCTGCTTTTTCAAAAATCAAACTTACTTCTCGCGAGGGTTTTGGGTCTTTGAACGGCACTAAGTTTTTTTGTTGATTTTCACTCAAATCTAGCGTATGCAAATATGGTAGCAAGGTAACTCCCAATCCTTCGTTAGCTAGTTTGATGATAGTTTCGAAGTTACCTGTTTTGATTTCGAAGGTCGTATCTGCTTGCAACTTCGAAGCCTTACAAAGATTGAGCACACCATTCCGAAAACAATGCCCGTCTTGCAACAACAACAAATGATTGACATCTAAATCGGTTGCTGTAATATATGATTCTTGTAAAGCAAACTCAGGCGGAATGTATCCTACAAAGGGTTCGTAATACAAAGGTGTTTCTGTAATACTATTTTCTTCGAGCGGTGTAGCAGCAATCGCAGCGTCTAACAATCCTTTTTTGAGGCGATAAATCAGCTCTTCTGTTGGATATTCTTCAATAATCAACATTACCTTCGGGTATTTTTTGGTAAATGTTTTGAGAAACATCGGCACCAAAGTAGGCGTTATCGTCGGGATTACGCCAAGTTTGAATTCGCCACCAATAAAGCCTTTTTGTTGATCAATAATATCATAAATACGTTCAGACTCACCCAATACGTTTTTGGCTTGGTTCACAATTTCGGCTCCAACCTCAGTCAGCAACACACTTTTTTTGGTGCGCTCAAATATTTTTACACCCAACTCGTCTTCCAGTTTCTGAATTTGCATACTCAGCGTAGGCTGGGTTACATTACATTTTTCGGCAGCCATCGTAAAGTTTTGGTGCTCGGCAACAGCAATCACATATTCTAACTGAGTAATGGTCATAATCTTTATTTATAGTGTTATCGAATAATACAATAATGATAATTATTAAATCGAGGATAAATTTCGTAATTTTATACTGAATTTAAAAACAAATCTATTATGAATCACTTAGGATTATCTAGCAAAGAAACCGAAAAAAATATCGAATTGTTAAACGAGCTATTGGCCAACTTTCAGGTTTATTATCAAAACTTGAGAGGCGTTCATTGGAATATTCGCGGAAAAAGATTTTTTGATTTACATGTAAAATTTGAAGAATTATACAACAATGCACAAATACGCGTAGATGAAATTGCCGAACGAATTTTGACCCTAGGTGGCGTGCCATTACACACATTTGCTGACTATCTAGAAGTGAATAAAATAAAAGTAGGAAAAAATATTTCGGATGACGAAACTGCTGTAAAATTGGTTGTAGAGTCGCTACAAGGTTTGCTAAAACTAGAAAGAGTATTGATACAAACCACAGGCGATATCGATGACGAAGGGTCAAACTCATTGATTAGCGATCTCATCACCGAGCAAGAAAAAGACATTTGGATGCTACAGGCGTTTTTAGGATAAGTAGCTGATTTTGTGAATTAAAAAGCTGGCAAAAACAATTTTGTCAGCTTTTTAATTTTATCAAACCCTGACTATCTACAACGAAAAAACACAGCAAATGCATCAATATGTAGCGAAGTTTATTATTTTCAATTAAAATATTTACTTTTGCCAAAACTATTTTCATGGAACAAATTCTCACCTATTTTCCTGATTTAAACGAAAAACAAAAAAAACAATTTTCTGAACTTCAGGCATTGTACGAAGATTGGAACGCCAAAATCAATGTAATTTCGCGCAAAGACATCGATGAGTTGTACATTCGTCACGTATTACATTCTTTGGGTATTGCCAAGGTGCAAGCATTTTTGCCACAAGCCCACGTACTAGACGTTGGTACAGGTGGTGGTTTTCCGGCCGTGCCGTTGGCTATTATGTTTCCTGAAACTAATTTTTACGCCGTTGACGCTATCGGCAAAAAAATAAAGGTGGTTAATGCTGTGGCAGAAGCGTTGGGATTGACCAATCTCAAAGCCGAACAAAAACGAGCACAACAAGTAGGTCAATCGTTTGATTTTATTGTAAGTCGTGCGGTTACTAACATGCCTGATTTTGTTTCTTGGACGAAAGGAAAATTGAAAAAGAAAAGCCGACATGAGCTCAAAAACGGAATTTTGTATTTGAAGGGTGGAGATTTGTCTGAAGAATTAAAACCTTTTAAACAAGCCAAAGAATATTTATTGACCGATTTTTTTGAAGAAGATTTTTTTGAAACCAAAAAGGTGGTTCATCTATCAGGAATATAATTTTTCCAATACTGCATAAAAAAACTGCAAGAAAGTTTGATTCTTGCAGTTTTTTTATGTGATTTATCTTATTTAATTAATTGTCTTGATTGGAGTTTTTGGTATTCAACAACACATATCCTGCAATACCACCAACCAATGAAGCAATCATAATACCCATTTTGGCTTGGTTTGGAAACTCTGGATGTAGGTTTACATCAAAAGCCAACTCGGTAATGAATAGCGACATGGTAAAACCAATAGCCGCCAAAAATCCTAAACCAAACAATTTGCGTACGGTCATTCCTTTTGGTGCTGATACAATTTTGAGTTTTACCAACAAAGCGGACAATAACGAAACCCCCAACACTTTACCTAACAACAAACCTAATGCTACGCCTAAAGTTACCATACTCAATCCGCCAGCAAAAGATACGGGGATAGCTGCGTTACATAAGGCAAACACAGGCATTACAAAAAAAGTAACCATGTTGTGCATACCATGCTCTAAACGTTGTGAAGGTGGGATAGCATCTTTTGATAACCCTCTGATATCTTCAACAATACGGATTTGTTTATCGGTCAAATCTGGTTGTTTGTCATCTGGATCAATCGACAAAAATCGCTCTTTGAGACGAACCAATTCTTTAGTAAACGAACGCTCATTTACACGTGCATTGGCCGGAATAGCAAAGGCTGCTAACACAGCTGCAATCGTAGCGTGAACGCCCGACAGCAAAAAGGCCAACCACACACCGCCAATACCAATCAGCGCATAAAACAATGGGTTTTTGAAACCTAATCGATTGGCTACCAATAGCAATATAAAAAGACCTATACCTATGAATAAAAACTCTAGATTGAGCTCTGAAGTGTAAAACAAAGCAATAACCATTACTGCACCTAAATCATCAACGATAGCCAAAGCAGTCAAGAAAACCTTGAGCGGCGTAGGCACTTTGTCGCCCAACATATACATTACTCCTAGAGCAAATGCGATATCGGTCGCCATCGGGATACCCCAACCATGAGCAGCATCGGTACCGCCATTAAACAACAAATAAATAGCCGCCGGAAAAACCATTCCGCCTACGGCAGCGATAATTGGTAAGGCAGCTTTTTTAGGCGAAGCTAGCTCGCCATTGGTCAACTCGCGTTTGAGTTCTAAACCTACGACAAAAAAGAAAATCGCCATCAAACCATCATTGATCCAATGGTGCAAAGTCATATCTAATTTGTATTCGCCAAAAGAAACAGCAATATGTTGATGCCAAAAATGAGCATAACTCTCTGCCCATGGCGAATTAGCAAAAAATATAGCAATCAATGCTGCTATAAACAAAACAATCCCACCGGTAGTAGATTTGTGAATAAACCGATTGACCGGCTGTATAACGTACTTTTCTGCGGGAGTCATCTTTATATTTTCCATGAAATAAATTTTGGCGTAAAAATAAGACATCCTTAAAAACCTCACAAAAAAACGGATTTAAATCTGTGTAAAATTAGCACTTTGCTCCCCCAAACGTTTAAGAAGCGTTAAACGAGTGGTAGATTGATGTTCAAACCTAAAATTATCTGTATATTTGTATCTTGATTTTTAACTAAGAGTATGAGCACTACGATAGAAAAAAACAACACCACGAGAAACAAGCCAAAATGGATTCGTGTAAAATTGCCGACAGGTAAAAAATATACCGAATTGCGTGGCTTGGTAGACAAATATAAACTCAACACCATTTGCACATCTGGTAGCTGCCCAAATATGGGTGAATGCTGGGGAGAAGGTACAGCAACCTTCATGATTTTGGGAAATATTTGTACACGCTCATGTGGTTTTTGTGGCGTAAAAACAGGGCGTCCGGAAACGGTAGAATGGGACGAACCCGAAAAAGTAGCTCGTTCTATCAAATTAATGAATATCAAACATGCGGTATTGACCAGCGTAGACCGTGACGACCTTAAAGATGGCGGTTCTATCATCTGGGCAGAAACTGTCAAAGCTGTACGCAGAATGAGTCCGGGCACGACAATGGAGACATTAATCCCCGATTTTCAAGGTATAGAGCGCAACATCGACCGTATTTTGGAAGTTGCCCCAGAGGTGATTTCGCACAATATGGAAACTGTTCGTCGATTGACTCGCGAAGTACGTATTCAGGCAAAATATGACCGTAGTTTAGAAGTTTTGCGTTATCTCAAAGAAAATGGCGCCAAGCGTACCAAGTCTGGCATTATGCTAGGTTTGGGCGAAACCGAAGAAGAGGTGATACAAACCATGCACGATTTGCGCAACGTAGGCCTAGATGTGATTACTATCGGGCAATATTTGCAACCTAGCAAAAAACATTTGCCGGTAAAAGAATTTATCACCCCAGACCAATTCAAAAAGTATGAACAAATAGGTTTAGACCTTGGGTTTAGACATGTAGAAAGTGGTGCATTGGTACGTTCATCATACAAAGCGCAAAAGCATATTTTATAGAAAGTTTTTAAGTTTAATCTGAAAAAACATTTACGATATGAAAACAAAATATCCATTAATCATTTTATTTATCGGGATAATCCTAACAACTTTAGGCGCAGTATTTAAAATTTTGCACCTAGAATTTGGCCCAGCAAACGGAAATAGTCTATTATCTATAGGCATGTGGATGAATGTTATTGGTGGCATTTGGTTGTTGATTAAACTAATTACACATCCCAAACTCAAAGATTTTTTAAATTCTTAAATCCGCAGGACATTTGAAACCTGAACAAAAAATAAAAATTGCCATCAACGGTTTTGGTCGTATAGGTCGCAGTCTTTTTCGTCTATTACTCAATCATCCACAGATAGAAGTTGTTGCTATTAACGATTTGGCCAACACCGATGTATTGGCACATTTACTGAAGTATGACAGCATACATGGTAAACTATCGGCAGACATACAAAGTACCGAAAACAGCCTAACGGTAAACGGTTTTTCTACCGTTTTTTTTCACGAAGCCAATATCGAAAAACTCAATTGGCAAAATGTTTCTCCTGATTTTGTGATTGAATGTACAGGCAAGTTCAAAACACAAGCACAATTACAGCACCACCTCAATAACGGAGCAAAAAAAGTAATTTTGTCTGTTCCGCCAATCGACGACAGCATAAAAACTGTGGTTTTGGGCGTCAACGAAAATATCTTACAAGCATCAGACATGATTGTTTCTAACGCCAGCTGTACCACCAATAACGCTGCTCCAATGATTGCTGTAATCAAAGAAATTTGCGGACTAAACAGCGCTTTTATCACCACAGTACACTCTTATACAACAGACCAAAATCTACACGATACGCCACACAAAGATTTGCGCCGAGCCAGAGCAGCCGCACAATCGATTATTCCGACAACGACTGGCGCAGCAAAAGCACTGACAAAAATTTTTCCGGAATATGAAGGTAAAATTGGTGGAAGCGGCATCAGAGTGCCCGTGCCTGATGGTTCGCTCACTGATATTACATGTTATGTAGATAGAGACATTACCGTTGAAGAAATCAACGCAGCTTTTAAAAACGCCGCAGATACTTATCTTAAAGATGTTTTGGAATACACCGAAGACCCAATTGTGTCTATCGATATTATCAACAATACACATTCTTGCTTATTTGATGCACAACTGACTTCTGTCTTGGGCAGAATGGTAAAAGTAGTAGGCTGGTATGATAACGAAATTGGTTATTCCTCTCGATTAATCGACTTGATAAAATATCTAAATCGCTTGTCAGCATAACCAAAAAAGCAAACAAAAAACCCTCACAAAAATCATTTGATGAGGGTTTATCATTTGCTGAGCTTACTTATTTTTTCGGAAAACCTTCGCTCGCTTTTATTTCGTCTATTTGTAATGTGTGTCTTGCCGTATGACCCGCCAAAAACAACAAAGTTTGATAAACATCAGCCTTGCCCGAAGGCGACTCATTGATGCGGTTGCGTAATTCTTCTATAGGTGTATTTTTCAACAAGTAGAGAATATCTTGGCGTTGATTTTTCAATTCAGCCAATGCTTCATCTGCCTGATT
>JBFHGP010000004.1:0-41977 GCA_041583035.1 Flavobacterium sp. | reverse complement strand
TGACGGTAGTCTGTGGCAATGGTGTTTAGCCCCAACTCTGGTTGGTATTCTCTGTTTAAGAACTTGTATTTGTGTGTATCACCTGCCAGTTCGTTATACCCTTGGTGTTTGAGCCCAAATGGGTAATAATTATTTTCTTCTAATATCTCGCTAGAAGGTTGTATAATACCGTCATTGTTACAATCAGCATAGCTTAGGCGTACATTCCCCAAATGGTCTTTGTATTGGAAAACGTAAAGATAGTTATTATTATCTTTTTTCACATAACCTTCGGGTTGGAAAAAGAATTGTAAATCATTATCTTCATATTGGAAACCATCTAAATAATCGGTTATAACTGTTGTGCCACTTGTTGGCTCTACTTTTTTCGCTATCCGCGTGCCGGCAGCATCGTAAGTGTATGCTATTTTACCGTCATTAACGCTTTTTATGGTTGAAATTTACTTAGCACCACATTTGATACATTACCCAACACCACATTTGGCATGTTATCGTTCCATTACTTTTATTTTTCTAATTCTTTAGTATATTTTTCTAATTCTTGTTGAAAATCCTCATCAAAATCTCCATTAAAGAGTTTTTTATAGTACAAGTCAAAGAAATATGCTTTTGTATTATCAGGTGTTATATGATATACACTTTCATAATTTACACAGTTACACCCAGAAATAATACTATTTTGTTCGTTTTCAATATTACTTATATCATTTTCAGTAATTTGCTTTAAAATAGTTTGTATATAATTCATATCTGATTCTTCAATATCTTCATTACGTTGAATTAATAACGGGATTTGTAGTTTTTTAGATACAGATTTCGTGCCTCCCGCATACCAACATAATAATTCAAAATTTTCTGTAAAAAGATAAATTGAATGTGATATCGAAGATGTTTCAGAACTATAACCTGACAGAAAAAAGCGAGACGTATATATGTATATATTATCATCTAAATAATTACAAATATTTTCGTTTTCAAAAAGTCTATTTAATAGTATTTTATCTTCCTCGATAAACTGTTTAGGAATATTTTCTTTACTATCATTAATATATTCTACATTCGCTAATTTTGTTTCTATACAACTTTGGCTAAAAATATTACTGCATATAAAATTGAACAGTATAATTGATATAAGTTTATAATTCATAATCTAATTATTTAAAAACGAAATCAGTGTTTGGTATTGTTTGTGAGTTTTTGTTAAAGCTATTCAATATTTGTAAATTATTTATTGCATTTTCATTTTGTATTGGATTAAAATCAAATAAAAGTAAACTCTTAAAAAAGATTATCCCTGCACTTGGTCAATAATAATTTGCTCCTCCCCGCTGGTGCGATCATCTTGCTCGTGTCCGTTTCATTTCGATGAGTTTCTTTATTTAGCGCACGGATTGCAAATCCGTGTGATCGGCATACTGTCTTTTTTTTCTATAAAATCTGAACAAGAAGCAAATAGATAAACAATAGTAAAAAGTATCTCTTCATGTTTTCAATTAAAGTATTCACAACTATCAATATAATACGGATAACACGAATAAGTATAAATACATTCTTCAATGTTTTTACTAGGCTCATTTTCTCCAACGTTTATTTTCATTGTATTATTAGTATTACCAATACTATATTCAAAATAGATTGTGTCTGTAGCTGATTTAATAGAGCTAATTTGTTTTAATGTGTTTTTATGAGTGATTGTTTTATGGTCACTTTTACAGTTTTCAGATAGATTAGTTTTCATTATATACACAACCGTGTCATGGTTTTTTACACTATATAATAAGGTATAATCGTGTACAAAAGTTCTTTTAAAGATAGTTGCGTTGCCTTTATAAGTAGGTTTTTTTATACTCATGCATGAGCATAGAAAAAGTGCCGTCAAAAAAATTAAATATCTCTTCATGTTTTCTGCATACTTTTTAAAATCAGGTACAATATAAACCAAAATATACATAAGACTATTGTTTGTAGCATGATTATAGATAAAATAGAATCGTCTACCACTACCAATCCAAACAATAATATGTTTGCAGGATAGGTTATTACCATAAGAGGAGTCCATAAGGGATGGTTGTGGTCAAATCCCAGCATTTCATATTTAGGAAAAACAACCATTACCACAACGGTACCTATAAGTACGTACAGAAAACTTATAATAAAGGATTTTAGTTTAATTGTCATATTTAATGCTGGTTTTGTAAATGCATCTTCTGGCAACCTTTGAAGTAACCCTACTTGTTGTCCTCCACCATTACCCCAATCTTCAACTTTTCGTTCGATTCAGCACTACGTGCTTTTCGTGCATCAAAAGCTCAACTTGCTTTTTCTTTCGAAATCACCAATTTTATATTTAAACCCTGCAGTATTTTCGGTAGCCAATTCATTGTATGATACTTTAATGTTTTTATTAATAATTTAAACTAATCTACCATAAAGTAATTGTAGTTTATACTTTTCAATACATCATAAGTATATAATTTGGGAACTTTATATTTGTTGTCTATAGTTATAGGACTGCTTAATATCACAACTTTTTTCTCATTACAATAATTAGTCTCACTTTTAGTTGTGAGTTCTCCAATACAATATTTGCCACTAATCAAGCTATATGATACTTTTATTTTTTTGGAATAAGCTAAATCTTTTATTTTAATATTTGATAAAGAGTGCATGTTTTTTAAATTATTGCTGATTTTCTCAAAGTTTTCTTCTCCATAATTGTTAACTGCATTAAAGGAGTCTGTCGTATATATATCGTTTATGTTAATTTTTTTTTCATTTATACAGTTTTTGAGTTGAATGTCTGAAAAGTCATTTATCAATAATGGCATCATGCTGCAGCCCTTTATAGGGATATTTAATGAGTCGAGCTCTATTACATACAGTCTTACTTGATGTTTATCTATGGTAAGATCATTTTTTTTCTCAATTTTTAGGAGTAACAGGTTACTGTTTTTTTGAGTTTGGGCACTCAAGCTAATACTCATAAATAAAAATAAAACACAATATTTCATAATAATCACTTTAGTTGGATAGTTGTTTCAGTCGCAGAGCTTCAACTTCGTTATGCTTCAGTTCATAAATATAATAAAAAAACCTCTTTTTAAAAAAAGAGGCTTAAAACAGTATATAGTTTGTTGTTTATTTTTTCATGTTTTTCAAAAACTGCGTAATCTCGCTAGGCTCTGCGCGTTTGCGGTAATCAGCATCCAAAAAAGCATAAACAATCTCCCCATCACTATTGATGATGTAGGTCGCTGCCAGAGGCAACTCGTTAGACTCATCACCATTGTGTTTGTTGAGGTCAAATTTTTTATTGTAAATGTTTGCTACCTCGTCTGTGAGTTTAAAAACCACTCCATACTCTTTGGCTACTTTATTGCCGATGTCGCTAAGTACCTGAAACTCTAACTCGTTTTTCTCTGTCGTACTGATAGACTGGTCTGGTAACTCTGGAGTAAGCGCTATAAGGTTGGCGCCTTGTGCTTTAAAGTTTGGTAACTCTTCTTGCAAAGCGTGTAGCGTAAGGTTGCAATACGGGCACCATCCGCCTCTGTACCATACCAATACGGTAGGCCCTTTGGCGAGCTCATCTTTGAGACTTACTTTTTCGCCAAGTGCATTTTGTAAGGTAAATTCTGGCGCGATATCGCCCACATTTTTGGCACTAGACAATATACCGCTATTCGATACAGCGTCTAAGCCTTCTTGATACACTTTTTTGGTTAGGCTATCAGCTTTTTCGTTAAAGCTGTTTTTTTTGTTTTCGAGCTCATCGGCCAAGCTAGGCAAAGTCATTCCGTCAAGAACCTGAACCTCTTCTTGCTCTGTTGGCGTTTTTTTATCGTTTTTACAACCAATAAGTGTAAAAATACCGAGGGTTGTCATAAGCATTGTTTTTTTCATAATAGAAAGATTTTAAAAAAGACCTAAAATCAAATCGGGGTAGATACCGATAGCTATACTGATAAGCACCGTTACCATACCCACCAACAGATAAGTGGTGTAGTATCTTTTTTGATTAATAAATTGGATATTTAATGATGATTCGTCTGCTTTTGTAAACGCAGTAATCATCAATTTTAGGTAATAATAAATACTGATAATAGAGTTGATAACAGCCCAAACCACCAAAAAAGCATGTCCGGCGTTTAAGGTGTTTTCAAACAAAAATAGTTTTCCGAAAAACCCAGCCATTACAGGGATACCAGCCATCGACAATAATCCGCCCGCAAGAATAACAGCCATCAACGGTTTTTGATGAACCAATCCTTTGAAAGAAGAAATATCTTCATCATCCATCCCTTGGCATACATAAAGCACTACGCTAAACACGGCAATACCCGCAATAGAGTAGGCGGTGGCGTAATAGAAAAGGTATGGCATAGACATATCTGCACTCAAAAGCGTCATCAACATAAAACCAGCGTGCGAAATACCTGAGTAGGCGAGCATTCGTTTTACATTTTTTTGTTGCAATGCCATGATATTTCCTACCAATATAGTTGCCATGATAACAAACACCAACAATTCTGTAAATGCTGATGGTAAGCCTGGGGCAAATATTTGGTATAATTTGAACAACGTAGCTACGGCGGCTACTTTGGCCAATGTGCTCATCAATGTTGTGGTAAGTACTGGCGCGCCTTGGTAAACATCTGGCGCCCAAAAATGGAATGGGAAAGCAGCAACTTTAAACAATAATCCAATAAGGATAAGTACAGCACCTAATGAAAACCATACAGGCTGTTGCGCCCACAAACCGCTGATTTCTATAATGTCGAAACTCGCTGTTGCGCCGTAAACCATCGCGATGCCAAACAATACAAAGCCAGAGGCAAACGAGCCCAGCAAAAGGTATTTCATCCCAGATTCGTTACTCTTGATGTTTGTAAAATCGCTACCTGCCAATACGTATAAAGAGATTGATAGGATTTCTAAGCCTAAGAAAAACATCACCATATTGCCAAAACAAATCATGCAAATAGCACCCATCAGCAAAAATAATTTGATGGATACAAAATCGGCAATTTTATTGTAAATAGGTTTGTAGAACGAATCACTCAGTGCGACCAAAAATATGGTGAGCACGATAAACAATCCGCTAAAAAGCATATTGGTTTTATTGACGATAATCATACCGTGGTAAAAACTTTGATTGGCGTCCCACTCTGACACCGAAATGCCTAAAGTGACCAACAATCCGGCTATGGTTAATGGCACAATGATTTTCCGGAGGTTTATCATTTCCATCACCAAGACCAACACAGATAATATGGCTAATGCAATTAATGTATTCATAGGTTTTACTTATTGTATAATCGGTTTGCCCGATGTTTTTTAATTTTTATAATGCGGTAAATAATAAATCAGTTATTGGTTTTGGATACAATCCAAAAAATATAACAACCAAGGCCAATATTAGCAAGATGATATGTTCATAACCAGATACATCTTTGAACGATTTGTTGTTTTGTGGCCCCAACATAGCGGTCTGAAACATTTTGAGCATGTAATACGCACCCAAAATAATGGTGGTTCCGCCCAAAATAGCATAAACCATTTTGTATTCAGACAAACTAAGCAAAAGGGTAAATTCGCCGATAAAACTAAATGTTCCGGGCAAGCCGATAGAAGCAAAGACAAAAATTAAGAAGTAAGAAGAAAATCTCACTGCTTGGCTTCTAATGCCGCCCATCTCTTTGATGTCGTAGGTGCCGTAGCGTTGGTACAAAATCTCAGCCAAGAAAAACAAGGCAACGATCACGATACCATGTGCAAGCATTTGCACTGCCACTCCCTGAAAACCGTTGTCGTTATAAGTGTATGCAGCAGCAGCGATAAGCCCAACGTGCGCCATCGATGAGTAGGCTAATATTCGTTTGATGTGCGTCTCTCTCAAGGCAATAAATGAGGCATAAACCACACCAATCAACGCCAAGATAATCACGGTGTTTTGTACCGTATCACTGATGTTTTCTGTAAGCGGAATTTGCCATCTAAGCACCGAGTATAGTCCCATTTTGAGCATGATACCCGAGAGCAACATGCTGCCTATTGCGGGCGATTTTTCGTAAGTGTTGGCTTGCCAAGTGTGAAAAGGGAAAACCGGAATTTTAATCGCGTAGGCCATAAAAAAGGCTAAGAAAATATAGGTTTGCTCTTTTGATGTCAATCCTACTTGTAAATAATCTGCAAGTAAAAAGCTACCTGCTTTGGTGTACATATACACAATGCCAATTAGCATAAATAATGAGCCTGCAAAAGTGTAAATAAAAAATTTGTACATCGCTTTTTTTCTGACTGCCCAGCTATCGTTGCCCCAAAGCAAACCGATGGCAAAAATAGGTAATAAGGCCAGCTCCCAAAAAATGTAATAAGCCAATCCGTCTGCGGCCAAAAAAGTTCCGCTCATCGCAAAAGACATAAACATGACCAATGCATAGAGCAATCGTGGGTTTTTATGGTTACTGCCGATGCTTGTCAGGACGATGATAGGCGTGAGAAAAGTATTGAGCAAAAGCATCAACAAACTCAGTCCGTCTGCATGCAAAGCGTAAGACACATTTGGTTTTGTCATCCATTGTGAAGTAAAAGACACATCGGTACCATTCATGAATAAAGCGGATACATACAAAGTGAGTCCGAAAGATAAAAATCCGAATACAGTAGCCACATTGCGCGCTTGTTTATTCCCTGAAAAATAGGTGATAATAGCGCCGAGCAATAGGGTGATTAATATAATGTTAACGTTCATATCTAATTTTATCTGATGAATAAATAATAAACAATTGCACAAATTCCGAACACAAAGGCAAATAAGTATAAGCCGATGTTTCCGTTTTGGGCTTTTTTACCTTGTAATGACAATTCGTTGGCGAGTTGACCAAATGACAATACCACAGCAGCGATAATTGGTTCAAAAACAGTTTTGAAAACATTCCCAAACCAATTGATTGGCGCTACAATCAAGGTGTTGTAAATTTCGTCTACATAATATTTGTTGGACAATAGTTTTTGTACTCCAGCCACTTGGTTGTCGTTGCCAGGTACAAAATTATTTTTGCCATATTTGTTGTAAGCCAAGCCGATACCTACCAAAGCACCTATCACAGCTACAATCATCAAAATGTATTCTGTCGTCCCCAATTCATGCGGATGCGAGGCGGCGTTGTGCACAATCACTGGTGCCAAAAAGTCGTTTAACCAACTGTTACCAGGCAAACTGATAGCTCCGCCAACCATGGCTAATATGGCCAATACAATCAATGGCGTAGTCATGCTTTTCGGACTTTCATGCAAATGTGATTTTTGCTCTTCTGTACCTCTAAATTTGTTGAAAAACGTTAGATACATTAGTCTAAACATATAAAACGCTGTCATGATTGATGCCAACGACCCGATAATGTATAAGGTAATGTTGTTGTGAAAAGCAGTAAGCAAAATTTCGTCTTTGGAGAAAAATCCAGAAAACGGTGGCACACCTGATATCGCTAGTGAAGATATCAAGAAAGTACCATAAGTAATGCCCATATATTTTTTTAATCCGCCCATGTGACGCATATCTTGTTCGCCTCCAACGGCATGTATCACTGATCCTGAGCCTAAGAATAAACAAGCTTTGAAAAACGCATGTGTAATTACGTGAAATACAGCAATCTCGTATGCGCCCAATCCTATAGCCAAAAACATCAAACCTAATTGCGAAACGGTAGAGTAGGCCAATACTTTTTTGATGTCGTTTTGTACCAAGCCGATAGAGGCAGCCAATAATGAGGTTAGCGCACCAATCACCGCAATGATGTTTTGTACATCTGGTGTAAGGTCAAAGATAAAATTCATTCTGGTAATCATATAAATACCAGCCGTTACCATTGTTGCCGCGTGAATAAGTGCAGATACCGGCGTAGGGCCAGCCATTGCATCGGGCAACCAAGTGTATAATGGTATTTGTGCACTTTTACCTGTTGCTGCGACAAAAAAGGCCAATGTAGCACCACCTAGCAAAGGCAAGGCTGCCATAGATGTACCGTGCTCGGTGAGTTCGCGCAACTCCACAAAGTCGATGGTATTGTACAATGATATGATGATAAATGCCCCAATCAAAAACCCGAGATCTCCGATACGGTTCATGATAAAAGCCTTTTTGGCGGCATTGTTAAAATCGTTGTTTTTGTGCCAAAATCCGATGAGGAGGTATGAGCACAATCCTACGCCTTCCCATCCGATAAACATGATTAATAGGTTGCTACCGCTAACCAACATCATCATGAAAAATACAAACAGGTTGAGGTAAGAAAAATATTTGTTGTAGTCGTTGTCGCCTTTCATGTATGAGGTTGAGTACCAATGAATGAGTGCGCCAATACCAGTAACAAACAACAGCCACAGAGCGTTGAGCTGGTCGATGTGTAAGGCAAAATCTACCTTAAAGTTAGCCAATTGTATCCAGTCAAAAAGATGTAGATGTATAGGCTCGCCGGTGGTACGCACTGTGTTAAATATCCATATCGACAAAACAAAAGATGCTGCAACGGTAAGTGTTGCGACAGCTCCTGCCATTTTGTTGCTTAGGTTACGTCCGCCTAAGAACAGTAACAAAAAGCCAAACAAGGGTAAAATGATGGTGATGAGTATAGATAGCTCCATTTATTATCCTTTTAAATTTTTAAGTTTATCAATGTCAATGCTGCCCATATTTCTGTATATAGACACTAAGATGGCTAGCCCAATAGCTACTTCGGCAGCGGCAACAGCCATACTAAAAAATACAAAAACTTGTCCGCTGGCATCTTGATGATAGTTAGAAAAAACCACCAACAGCAAGTTGGCTGCATTGAGCATGATTTCTATTGACATAAACATCACGATGGCGTTGCGTCTGTACAACAAGCCAAAAGCGCCTACAGCAAAGAGCATTACGGCCAAGTAGATGTAGTTTTCTACACCGATGATTTGTAAAACATTTTCCATATTATGCTGGTTTTCTGTCTTTTTTAGAGATGAGTACTGCACCAATCATTGCCATCAATAGCAAAATGGCGACCATTTCGAACGGTAACACATATTCGTCTAATAATATAGTACCGAGTACTTCGATAGATTGATAATCGTGTGTGTTGTTTACATAACTGTCTATCGCTGGAGCGGTTTTGGCCAATACGCTTACCAATGTAAGTCCGATAAGGCAAAACGCTACGGCTGCAATCACTTTGGTCACCATGGGTTTGGAGATGTGGTCGCTTACATTAAGGTTCATCAACATGATGGTAAAAAGCATCAATATCATGATAGCACCAGAATACACAATCACGTGTACCATGGCCAAAAATTGTGAATTCATCAAGGCATAGTGCCCAGCAATACTGAAAAAACTTACGACCAACCATATCGCGCTGTGGATAGGGTTTTTGCTCAGAATCGTCAGCATGGCACTACCCAAGGTAACTGCCGATAGTATATAAAATATTATTTCGATCGTATTCATATAACTAAGCTTGATTTTGTGTAGTGTTACTAATCGCCATATCTAGTGGCATAACCAATTGTTCTTTTCCGAAAATAAAGCTCTCACGACTAGTGTTGGCGTTCACGATTTTTCCTGACTTGGTCAAGTAAATAGCTTGTTTAGGGCAAGCCTCTTCACACAATCCGCAATAAATACAACGCAACATGTTGATTTCGTATATTTCGGCATATTTTTCTTCGCGATACAAATGTTTTTCTTCCGGTTTTCTTTCGGCAGCTTTCATGGTAATCGCTTCAGCAGGGCAAGACAAGGCACATAATCCGCAGGCGGTACAGCGCTCTCTGCCTTCGTCGTCACGCATCAGCGTATGGCGTCCGCGGTATACGGGGCTAAAAGGGCGTTGTTGCTCTGGATAACTGATGGTTACTTTCTTTTTGAAAAGGTGCTTGAAAGTTGTTTTCATACCTTTTAAGATAGCCACCAAATAGATGCGCTCCCAAAAATTCATTTTTTTGTTTGCGACTTGTTTTTTTCTGCCCGATAATGAAATAGTATCTATAGACATATCTCTTTTTGGTTTAATGTTTAGCGCTTACACGCTTATAGGTCTGTTTGTTTTTATAATAATATTACCACTGCGGTAACAATAATATTGATGATAGATAGTGGGATGAGTATTTTCCAGCCCAAGTTCATCAATTGGTCGTATCTAAATCTTGGGATTGTCCATCGTACCCACATGTACAAGAATATGAAAAAACATATTTTGGCAAACAAAGCAGCAATACCGATGAGGCTCGCTACATTTTGTCCCCAATTATCGGCTACCCAATCCATACCTGGATAGTTGTATGCGCCCAAATATAGCACAGCCAATAGGGTAGATGAGATGAACATTGCAGCGTATTCTGCAAAAAGGTAAAAGCCCATTCGCATAGACGAATACTCTGTATGGTAACCACCGATAAGCTCTTGCTCACATTCGGCCAAATCAAACGGTGTACGATTGGTTTCTGCAAAAGAACAAACCAAAAAGATAAAAAATCCTAAGGGTTGGTAAAAAATATTCCATGCCATACCGTGTTGTCCTGCGGCAATATCAGACAAGCTCATGCTGCTGTACATCATCAACAAAGCAACGATAGATAAGCCCATCGCAATCTCGTACGAAATCATTTGTGAGGCGACACGCATGGCACTCATCAACGAGTATTTGTTGTTTGACGCCCAACCACCAATGATGATACCATATACACTCACTGACAATACTGCAAAAACATACAACATGGCTACGTTGATATCTGTGGCTTGCAAAATCACGGTGCGTCCGCCGATCTCGAGGCTACTGCCCCAAGGGATAACGGCACTCGTCATCAAAGCCATGGTCATCGAGATAGTAGGGCCTAATACAAACAAAAATGTATTGGGTGTATTGGGCATAAATTCTTCTTTCGAAAACAATTTTAAACCATCTGCCAAGGGTTGTAAAATACCACCTTTACCCGCGCGGTTTGGTCCTCTACGGTCTTGTATCCAAGCGGCAATTTTACGTTCGGCAAGGGTAGAATACATGGCAAATAACATGGTGATGGCAAACACCGCCAAAATGATAACACTTTTTTCTATAATGATAGCGTTCTCCATAATTATTTGGTTGTTTTTTCTGATGAATATGGGGTTTCTTTCATACTGATTTTCTTGCGGTCTTGGTCTCTACCCAACAAGATTTGTTTTTCGGTATGAATTTCTACTTTTTTCATGTCGCGAGTATAATTGTTTTGGTTAATTACACTCCACTTTTCGAATTTTCTAGGACCTTCGATAGTCCAATCTTTAGTGTCTTTGTGGTCAAATCTACATTCGTTACAGATAAACTCTTCTACTTCGTGGTATTCGTTTTTTCTTGCAGTAACTCTTTGTATCTCATCGCCAAACATCCAAAGTGTTGTTTTTCCACAACATTTGTCACAATCTCTGTGTGCATTGAATGGCTTGTTGAACCATACTCTAGATTTGAATCGGAAAGTTTTGTCTGTCAATGCGCCTACTGGGCAAACATCTATCATATTTCCCGAAAATTCGTTGTCGATGGCATTGCTAATATAAGTAGATATTTGTGCGTGATCACCACGATTCATTACACCGTGTACACGGCCATCAGTAATCTGGTCGGCGGTTTTTACACAACGATAGCACAAAATACAACGGTTCATGTGCAATTGTATTTTGTCGCCAATATCTTCGGGTTCAAAAGTTCTTTTTTCTTCTTTGAAACGTGTTTTTTCTAACCCATGTTCAAAGGCCAAGTTTTGCAAATCACATTCACCAGCTTGGTCACACACAGGGCAGTCGAGCGGGTGGTTAATCAACAAAAATTCGGTCACGGCTTTGCGTGCATCCATGGCTCTTTCAGAAGATTTTACTTTTACTTCCATACCGTCCATTACGCCTGTTTTACACGAAGGCATCATTTTTGGCATCGGGCGTGGGTCTGCGTCGCTGCCTTTGGCTACTTCTACCAAGCAAGCGCGACAGTTACCGCCAGTATTGTCTAGCTTTGAATAGTAGCACATCGCAGGCGGTACCGATTCGCCTCCCATCATTCGGGCGGCTTGTAGTATGGTTGTGCCTGGTTCTACTTCTATGGTTTGTCCGTCTATTGTTACTTTCATTGTTTTTAGTTTAAGGTTTAAGGTTTCAAGTTTTGACTGATTTCAGTATTTCTATGAACATTAAACTAAATTTATATCTCTTGCTTTGCTACTAAATGTTTGACATCAGCCATAGGTTGATGCACAAAATGATCTCTGTTTTTGATTTTTTCAGGAAAGCGCACGTGGTATTCAAACTCGTCTCTAAAATGTCTGATAGCAGCAGCTACTGGCCAAGCAGCAGCATCACCCAACGGGCAAATGGTATTGCCTTCTATTTTGGATTGGATGCTCCACAAAAGATCGATATCTTCTTCTGTACCATGGCCTGTTTCTATGCGATGCAATACTTTTTCCATCCATCCGGTTCCTTCTCTACATGGCGAACATTGTCCGCAGCTTTCATGGTGGTAAAATCTAGAAAAATTCCAGGTATTACGTACAATACAAGCGGTATCGTTGTAAACGATAAATCCGCCAGAGCCTAGCATTGACCCTGTTTGAAAACCTCCGTCAGATAACGATTCGTAAGTCATCAATCGGTCTTCGCCATTGGCTGTTTTGAAGATGAGATGTTGTGGCAAAATCGGCACTGATGATCCTCCTGGCACTAATGCTTTTAATGGTCGGTCATTCATCATTCCGCCCAAATATTCGTCCGAATTCATGAATTCATCTACCGACAAACCTAGTTCTATCTCATATACGCCAGGATTTTTACAATGTCCTGAGGCTGAGATTAATTTTGTGCCTGTTGAGCGTCCGATTCCAATTTTTGCGTATTCGTCACCTGTGTTGAGTACAATCCATGGTACATTGGCGATAGACTCTACGTTGTTTACTACAGTAGGCTCTGCCCAAAGTCCGCTAACAGCTGGGAAAGGTGGTTTCATTCTCGGGTTGCCTCTTTTGCCTTCGAGCGATTCGATAAGTGCGGTTTCTTCTCCGCAAATATAAGCGCCAGCGCCACAATGTACATACAAGTCGAGGTCAAAGCCCGAACCTTGGATGTTTTTGCCCAACCATCCGTTGGCATAGGCCTCTTTGATTGCTTTTTCTAATATTTTGAATATCCACATATATTCTCCACGAATATAAATGTAAGATAAGTTGGCTTCGAGCGCGTAACTAGAGGCAATCATTCCTTCGATCAATAAATGCGGAATGTTCTCCATCAAATATCGGTCTTTGAATGTACCTGGTTCCGACTCATCGGCGTTGCAAACCAAGTGTCTTGGTTTTCCAGATTTTTTGTCGATGAATGACCATTTGAGTCCCATCGGGAAACCTGCTCCACCACGACCTCTCATGCCAGATTTTTTGACTTCTTCGACGATGTTATCGGGGCTCATTTTTAGCGCCTTTTCAACTGCTGCATAACCACCATTTTTACGATAAACTTCGTAAGAACGGATGCCTTCAATATTTGTTTTTTCTAATAATATCTTTCGTGCCATAACTCGTCGCTTAAACTAAATTGATTTTTCCTGCTCTACAATCATCAATCAATTGATCTACTTTTTCTTGCGTCAGGTTTTCATGGTTAAAATCGCCCAATTGTAGCATCGGAGCGTATCCGCAAGCGCCAAGGCATTCTACGCCGTGTACAGAAAACATTCCGTCGGCGGTCACTTCTCCTTCTTTTACGCCCAATTTGTTACAAGTATAGTCCATCAAATCTTCTACACCTCTGAGCATACAGCATGATGTTCTACAAAATTCAAAGGTGTATTTACCTCTAGGTTTTTGGTTAAACATGGTGTAAAAAGTAACTACCTCATAGACTTCGATGGGTTGTATGGCTAATATTTCGGCCACTTTGTCCATCAGTTCTACGCTCAACCAGTGGTCGTGAGCGTCTTGTACCACGTGTAGTACAGGCAATAGTGCCGATTTTTTTTTGTCGGCAGGGTAGTGTGAGATCAGCTCGTTGATGCGTTCCATCAACTCTTCACTCATGTTTATTTGTTGTTTTATTGTTGTTGTTTCCATAGGTTTTAAGCGTCTAATTCTCCGGCAATTACATTCATGCTTGATAGGGTGATGATAGCGTCAGACAAGCTGCGACCTTTGATGATTTCGTTAAACGCTTGATAATAAATAAAACAAGGTCTGCGGAAATGCAAACGGTAAGGTCTTCGGCTTCCGTCGGTAATCAGGTAAAAACCTAATTCTCCGTTGCCGCCTTCTACGGCGTGATAAATCTCTTGGTTGGTAACTGGTATTTCGCCCATTACTATTTTGAAGTGATAAATCAATGCTTCCATATTGTTGTAGACATCCTCTTTTGGTGGAAGGTAATATTCTGGAACATCAGCATGGAAAGGTCCTTCAGGCATTTTTTCGATGGCCTGACGGATAATTTTTAAACTCTCCCAGACTTCGGCGTTACGTACACAAAAACGGTCATAACAATCGCCGTTTTGTCCTACAGGGATGTCAAATTCGAAGTCTTCGTATGAGCTGTAAGGCTCTACTACTCTGATGTCGTAATCTACACCAGCGGCACGAAGGTTGGGGCCAGTAAATCCGTAAGACATGGCTTTTTCGGCAGTGATAGCTCCCGAGCCGATGGTACGGTCCATAAAAATACGGTTACGCGTCAATAAACTTTCGAATTCGCTCCAAATGGTCGGAAATTCGTTTAAAAATTCGTCTATTTTACGCCAAACCGTTTCGTTCCAATCTCTTTCAAAACCACCAATGCGCCCCATGTTTGTTGTAAGTCGCGCACCACAGATTTCTTCATAGATTTCATAGATTTTTTCGCGGTATTGCATCACATACAAAAATCCGGTCAATGCACCTGTGTCTACACCCATTACTGAGCTACAGATGATGTGGTCGGCGATACGAGCAAGCTCCATGATAATCACGCGCATATATTGTACGCGTTTGGGTATTTCGATGCCTAATGTTTTTTCTACAGTCATCCACCAGCCCATGTTGTTGATGGGAGACGAACAGTAGTTCATACGGTCTGTTAACACATTTACTTGGTAAAATGGTCTGTTTTCAGCAATTTTTTCGAATGCTCTGTGGATGTATCCAACGGTACCTTCGCCATCGATAATTTTTTCACCGTCCATGAGCAAGATATTCTGAAAAATACCGTGTGTTGCAGGGTGTGTCGGGCCTAGGTTGAGCACCGATAGCTCCACTCCGTCTTCCTTTTTGCGACGTTCGATTTCTTTCTGAAATCTATCTTCTGGGGTAAGCAATAATTCTGACATATTGTGAATGGATTAACTGTTTTGACTTGTTCTTCCGAAAAAGCGGTCGTCTTTATCTGTTCTGCCTTGGTCTTCTAACGGAAATTCTTTTCGCAACGGAAAAGCTTCCATTTCGTCCATGTTTAATATTCTTTTTAACTGCGGATGTCCTTTGAATTCTATCCCGTAAAAATCGTAGGTTTCTCGCTCTTGCCAATTAGCTCCTGGAAAAACATCTACAATGCTGTCTATTTGAGGTTTTTTACCGTTCAAAAACGCTTTGACTCTTACGCGAACATTGGCAAACCAATTGTGGAGATGATACACTACAGCAAACTGTCTGTCGTCTGTATAATCGGGGTAATGAACGCCACAAACGTCGGTCAAAAAGTTGAAGTTGAGGGTCTCGTTTTGTTGGAGAAACTCAATGATTTCGTGGTTTTTTTCAGGATTGATCTCAAAGGTCAATATATCGTGTGATTGGTGAAATTCGATAATATCTGTACCAAATTTTTCTACCAATTTTTGTTGTATGATTTCGTTAGTCAAGCTCATTATTTGATATTATATGAGTTTAATAACTCTTTGTACTCTTCGGTTCCTCTTCTGTATACAGATTCTTTTTTTACAATTTCTTGCAATTGCAATACGCCATCGAGTATTTGTTCTGGCCTTGGCGGGCATCCGGGTACATAAACATCTACCGGGATTACCTTATCGATACCTTGTAGTACAGAGTAGGTGTCAAAAACTCCGCCTGAGCTAGCACATGCGCCTACTGCGATTACCCATCTTGGTTCAGACATTTGTTCGTAAACTTGGCGAAGGATTGGTGCCATTTTTTTGGCGATTGTTCCCATCACCAGCAACACATCGGCTTGTCTTGGAGAAAAGCTCATGCGTTCAGATCCAAATCGGGAGATGTCGTAAGTTGCGGCCATGGTGGCCATAAACTCGATTCCACAACAAGAGGTAGCAAACGGTAAAGGCCACATAGAATTTGCGCGTGCCAAGCCTACAATGTCGCTTAGTTTGGTTGCGAAAAAACCCTCTCCTGTGTATCCTTCTGGAGGAGCGGTCATTTTGATATCTTTGTTACTCATAATCTTTGTTGTTTAGTCCCATTCGAGTCCTTTTTTCTTGAACTCATAAAATAATCCGACAATCAAGATGGCGATAAAAATGCCCATTTTGGCCAAGCCGTCCCAGCCCAATGCTTTGAAGTTTACTGCCCACGGGTACATAAAAATAACTTCTACATCGAATAGCACAAACAAGATGGCTACCAAAAAGTATTTAATGTTGAAAGGCACGCGGGCATTACCGATAGACTCGATCCCGCACTCAAAGTTGACGTCTTTCTTTTTTGATGTGCGTCTTGGCCCTAGCTTGCCAGAGATAAAAACAGTCATTATGACAAATCCGGCGGCCAGCCCAAGCTGCATCAAAATAGGTATAAAATCAAATTGTGTAGATTGCATATTTCTTAATAAATTACTACCAACAGCAAATATACTTCGATATTTAGGAGTTTAAAAAAGAATGAATACAGATTAACAATTAACTGTATTAATTTAAAATGAATATAAATAAGATAGGTGATTTGTGTCTTGATGCGTTAAAAATAATTTAAATAATCGTCAAAAAGCTATGAGGTGTCTGGTATATTTTTATATTTGCGTATCGAAAGTTAAAGAAAATGTATCGTAGTTTATTGTTGAGCAGATTGCTAAGTGTGATTTTTGTTGCCATAATGTGCAACGCTATCGCTATGCCTGTTTACTACACGATAAAAGACATCGACTTTAGTTACGACTCGCTTACCCTTACTGAAGAAGAAAACAATTGTGCTAATAGCTTGATTGAAGAAGAAAAAAAGTTATACGAGTACACTAGTGCTTTTAATCTTCAACAGTTCGAAACTTTACAAGACAAGCGTTTTGCATCGAAAAGATTGTTTTTGAACGATAATTTTTTTAAAGAGATTATTCTTCCCCCTCCAGAGTTGGTTTAATGTATTTTTTGCACGCCTATAATCTTTTGGGCGTATCCCTTGCTATTGACGTGTAGGGACGATTGTGACTGTTTGTGTCAGTTACCTTCATTGATTTACATTAAACTTAAACTATATTATGTCAAAAAAAATAAATCTTTTGGCCAACCTGAAGTATGATTTTCCGGCAGGTTTGGTGGTCTTTTTGGTTGCACTCCCACTGTGTTTGGGTATCGCTATGGCGTCGGGTGCTCCTTTGTTTTCAGGAATAATCGCAGGTATCGTCGGCGGGCTCGTCGTGGGTGCTATTTCAAATTCGCATATCAGCGTATCGGGGCCAGCAGCAGGGCTTACGGCCATTGTGTTGTCAGCTATTCTTTCTCTGGGCTCGTTCGAGGTGTTTTTAACAGCCGTATTTTTGTCGGGGCTTATCCAGCTAGTATTGGGTTTTCTCAAGGCTGGGACGATATCTAACTACTTTCCTAACAATGTTATTGAAGGGATGTTGGCTGGTATCGGTATCATTATTTTTATCAAACAAATTCCGAAAGCATTAGGTTCGGATGTCGAGATTGGTAGCGGATTGGCGATTTTTACAGATATTGTTAAGGCTTTTACTCAGATACAACCTGGAGTAATCGTGGTTACAATAGTGGCGCTTATTATATTGATTACTTGGAACAAAGTGGAAACACTCAAAAAACTAAAACTATTGCCAGGAGCCCTAGTCGCAGTGATTGCAGGTACGATTTTGAACGAAATTTTTATCGCTATCGGAAGTCCGTTGGCTATTACATCAAGTAAATATTTAGTAGAATTACCTGTGGTAACGAGTTTTGAAGAGTTTAAAGGAATATTTATTTTGCCAGATTTTTTACACTTTTCTGAAGGGATTAATTTTACAAGTTTTACTAATAAAGAAGTTTGGATTGTAGCACTAACCATTGCTATTGTTGCCTCGATAGAAACATTATTGTGTATCGAAGCATCTGATAGAATGGATCCGCAAAAAAGATTGACCAATACCAATTTGGAACTCAAAGCTCAAGGTGTGGGTAATATGATAAGCGCATTGTTTGGCGGATTGCCAATGACTTCAGTAGTCGTGCGTTCTTCTGCCAATGCCAATGCAGGTGCAAAGTCAAAAATGTCAACTATTATCCACGGTGTGTTGTTGTTGGTGAGCGTGCTTTCAATACCGTTATTGCTCAACAAAATACCGTTAGCAGTATTGGCTGCGGTGTTGTTAATAATTGGTTATCGACTGGCAAGACCAGCAGTGTTCAAACACTTTTATGGTCGAGGTAAATATCAGTTTTTACCGTTTTTGGTAACAGTATTGGTAGTAGTGTTCACTGATTTGCTCACAGGTGTCGCATTGGGGATGTTTATTAGTATTTTTGCGATACTAAGAGGTAATATGAAAAGGGCTTATTATTTCAGAAAAGAAGAGTACGAAGACGGTGATATTATTCATATTCACTTGGCGCAAGAGGTCTCTTTTCTCAACAAAGCCGCTATTTTGTTAACGCTCGACGCTATACCAGAAAACTCAAAAGTGATTATTAATGCTTCTGATACGGTATATATTGCGCATGATATTCTCGATAGTTTGCGTGAATTCAGAGACATTCGAGCACCATTGAATAATATAGACGTAAGTTTGATCGGCTTCAAAGACGAATACGATTTAGAAAATACTAATACCGACGTACAACATGTTTCTGTTGAACATATAGAGTTGATGAAACATCACAAACGTCACCAAACATCAAGTGAAGTGATTACTGAAATCAAATCTTCAGAAAACGGAAAAAATAACCAAAATAAAAAATAAATTATGTCAGATTTTTATAAACAAATTATCGAAAACAATAAAAAATGGGTAGAAGAAAAATTAGCTATAGACCCAGACTTTTTTAACAAACTAAAAGATACACAAACGCCACCACTTTTATGGATAGGGTGCTCGGATAGCCGCGTACCAGCCAACCAAATTATCGGGGCACAACCCGGCGAAGTGTTTGTACACCGAAATATTGCCAATATGGTAGTGCACTCAGATATGAATATGTTGAGCGTACTCGATTATTCGGTAAATGTCCTCAAAGTAAAACACGTGATTGTATGCGGACACTACGGCTGTGGAGGTGTAAAAGCTGCTATGGGTAACGACTCTGTTGGGATTATTGATAATTGGATTAGACATATCAAGGATAGTTATAAATTTAGAAAAGATGATATCGAAGCGATTGAAGATGACAAAGAACGCTTTGACCGTTTTGTAGAGTGGAATACCAAGCAACAAGTGCTCAATCTTGCGGTAACGTCTATTGTGCAAGAAGCCTGGAAAAACGGACAAGAACTATCTGTGCATGGCTGGGTATATGGCTTAGACACTGGCTTGGTCAAAGACCTTGACGTAACTTTTAGCTCGCACGACGACATCAAAAATAGCAGTATCTACAAGCTAGATTTCGCTTAAAATTGAACCAATACTTTTATTCATCAAATGCTTAGTAGATTTCTGCTAAGCATTTTTTGTACGAATATATTTACTCCAATAAATTGCTGTAAAAAGCCAATAAAATCCGTAATTTTGTCGTCCAAATAGATTTATAGTATGAGTTTTACTGATGAAATTGCTAAAAGACGAACTTTTGGGGTGATTGCCCATCCAGATGCCGGAAAAACAACCTTGACCGAAAAACTCCTCCTTTTTGGTGGAGCAATCCAAGAGGCAGGCGCTGTAAAAAGTAACAAAATCAAAAAAGGAGCAACCTCAGATTTTATGGAAATAGAGCGCCAAAGAGGTATCTCGGTGGCGACATCGGTATTGGCATTCAACTATAAAGACAAAAAAATTAACATTTTAGATACGCCAGGTCACAAAGATTTTGCCGAAGATACTTTTCGTACACTTACTGCGGTAGATTCAGTGATTGTAGTGATTGACGTGGCAAAAGGGGTAGAGGAGCAGACCGAAAAATTGGTCGAAGTGTGTCGCATGAGAAATATCCCAATGATTGTTTTTATCAACAAGTTGGACCGTGAAGGTAAAGATGCATTTGATTTATTAGACGAAGTTGAGAAAAAACTAAATCTTACCGTTACGCCGCTTTCTTTCCCGATTGGGATGGGGTACGATTTTAAAGGAATTTATAACGTATGGGAAAAAAATATCAATCTGTTTTCTTCGGATAGCAAAAAAAATATCAACGATTTGATTACCGTTTCAGACTTGTCATCGAGTGAGCTCGATGATCTGATTGGCAACAAAAGTGCAGATCAGTTGCGTGAAGAATTAGAATTGGTAGAAGAAATTTATCCAGATTTTGACCAAGAGGCTTATTTGTCGGGCGATTTACAACCTGTGTTTTTTGGCTCTGCGTTGAATAATTTTGGCGTTCGAGAATTGCTAGATTGCTTTGTAGATATCGCACCCTCACCAAGACCCAAAGATTCGGATACTCGTACCGTTATGCCTAACGAAGATACTTTCTCGGGTTTTGTGTTTAAAATTCACGCCAACATGGATCCAAAACACCGCAACCGCTTGGCGTTTGTAAAAATCGTTTCGGGTACTTTCGAGAAAAATAAAGCTTATCAGCATGTACGCTTGGGTAAAAACCTCAAATTTTCTAGTCCGAATGCTTTTTTTGCCGAGAAAAAAGAAATTGTTGACATCTCGTATGCTGGTGATATTGTTGGTTTGCCCGATACAGGCAATTTTAAAATTGGTGATACGCTTACTGAGGGCGAACAAATGTATTTTAGAGGAATACCAAGTTTCTCGCCAGAGCATTTTAGGTACATCAACAATGCTGACCCGATGAAGTCTAAACAACTCGAAAAAGGTATTGACCAGTTGATGGACGAAGGGGTTGCGCAGTTGTTTACCCTCGAGATGAATGGCAGAAAAGTGATTGGTACCGTTGGCGCCTTGCAGTACGAAGTGATCCAGTACAGGCTAGAGCATGAATATGGTGCCAAGTGTACCTACGAAAATTTTCCGGCGTTTAAGGCTTGTTGGGTACGCCCAGAAGATGCGAAAAACGAAGAGTTTGCCGAGTTTAAACGCGTTAAACAAAAGTTTTTGGCACGTGACAAATCTGGTCAATTGGTGTTTTTGGCCGATTCTGAATTTTCTATCCAAATGACACAAAGTAAATATCCGACAGTAAAACTGACTTTTGTTTCAGAAAATGTATAAACGCTATGAGTGATGTAAAAATAACCATTATCGACCGCCAAGGCGAAAAACACGAGGTTGATGCCCCGACAGATATGGGCATGAATTTGATGGAGTTGATACGTGCGTATGAGCTCGCAGAAGAGGGTACTTTGGGTATTTGCGGAGGGATGGCCATGTGCGCCTCTTGCCAATGCTATGTGCAAAATGAGAGCGAAGTGGCTGCCTTGCCAGAAAAAAACCCGGATGAAGAAGCGATGCTTTGGGAGGCTTACCACGTAGAAGACAACAGCCGTCTGAGTTGTCAGATTGCGATTACGCCAGATATTGCTGGGCTGGTTGTGCAAATTGCACCAGAACAGTAAAGAAAAGTGTGTTAGTCTTGTTGATTAACACACTTTTTTTGATTTTCTACAAAAACGTATAACCTAGATTTAGAGAGAGATAATTTCTTTTCCAGATAGTCTAGGAAAGAAAGGCTAAAGCCTAACATTAATATATTTACCAGCTTGGTTTAGATTAATTTTAATAATTTAGCGGTTTAAATACGACTTATGCTTAAAATGCTAACAAACATAGGTAGATACTTTTTGATGTTGGGCGAGGTTTTTAGACGTCCAACCAAGTGGAGTATCATGAGAAACCTGATTTTTAAAGAAATCAACGAACTCATTATCGGCTCGCTCGGTATTGTGATGTTCTTGTCGTTTTTCATCGGGGCTGTTGTTACGATACAAACTGCGCTCAACCTTAGCAATCCGATTATTCCTAAATATCTCATCGGGTTTACCGCTCGTCAATCTATTATTTTGGAGTTTTCACCAACATTTATGTCTATTATTATGGCTGGGCGAATGGGATCTTACATCACTTCGAGTATCGGTACCATGAAGGTTACAGAGCAAATAGATGCGCTGGAGGTAATGGGAATCAATTCGCTCAACTATCTGGTTTTTCCTAAGCTGGTCACCACATTGGTTTATCCGTTTTTGATTACCATCAGTATGTTTATCGGTATTTTTGGCGGATATATAGCTGGTACGCTTGGCGGATACCTCACTGTCGAAGAGTTTATCATTGGTTTGCAAGATACTTTTATACCTTTTCACGTAGCGTATGCTTTTATCAAATCTACTATTTTTGGCTTTTTGCTAGCGACTATCCCTTCTTATTTTGGCTATTATATGCAAGGCGGAGCGCTCGAAGTAGGTAAGGCTGCTACCAAGTCGTTTGTATGGACGAGTGTGGCGATTATTATTGCAAATTATATTCTAACCCAAATATTGTTGACCTGATGATCGAAGTAAAAAATATTGTAAAATCTTTTGGAGACAAAACTGTACTCAAAGGGATAACTACCCAATACGAAGCCGGAAAAACAAATTTGATTATCGGTCAGTCGGGTTCGGGCAAAACGGTGATGCTCAAAACATTATTGGGCGTGCATCAACAAGATAGCGGACAAATTTTGTTTGATGGTAAGGCTTATGCGAGCCTTAGTCCAGACGAAAAAAGAGATTTGCGTACCAAAATCGGAATGGTTTTTCAGGGTAGTGCTTTGTTTGACTCGATGACGGTTGAAGAAAATATTGCTTTTCCGTTGCGCATGTTTACCAACAAATCTAGCAAAGAGATTGCTACTCGCGTACAAGAGGTTATCGAGCGGGTAAACTTGGTCGATGCCAATAAAAAAATGCCTTCAGAGATTTCGGGTGGAATGCAAAAAAGGGTCGCGATTGCCAGAGCGATTGTCAACAATCCAAAATATCTTTTTTGTGATGAGCCTAACTCTGGTTTAGACCCCAAAACAGCGATTGTTATCGATACATTAATACAAGAAATCACTCACGAATACGGCATCACTACGGTAATTAATACCCACGATATGAACTCGGTGCTCGAGATTGGTGAGCATATTGTTTTTCTAAAAAACGGAAAATTGGTGTGGAGTGGTAATAGCCAAGAAATCATGAAAACGGATAATCCCGATATTGTGGATTTTGTGTATTCATCAAATTTACTTAAAGAAATCAGAGCTTTTCATTTATCTCAAAAGTAATGTTGTTTTTCAAGAAAAATTCGACCGAAAAAAAATTGATCAATCTAGGGTATGATTGGGTGGTAAAAAGCTATCGCAAGCAGTTAAAAAATAAACAGCTGAGCAAAGACGAATGGCAAATTGCCTTAGAAAAATTTTATGCATCGGTGGCGCATAAGCAAACACATCAAAACAATGTGAATGTGGCTACACGACAGAGTTTTGACGATAACGAGGTGCTGCCAGCGCTCAACGTAAGCCAAATTACGCTACCTGAATATGATATCGAATTTATCAAAAACAAAATTTATAACGACTACAAAACTACCGGAAAATACAATCGGTCTGAAATAGACTTTTTATACCAGCTTTTTATCAAGCAATTTACTGAGGTTGAGACCAATGATACCGTAGCAAGCGAAGCAGCAGCTATTGATGTCGTTACGGATGAGTATATCACAGAAAAAGCCACACAAATAAGTGCAGCTTTTAAGTTTTTATTGTTTTAGTTTTGATGTTGCAAAGCATATAAAGCAAAAGTACCCAACCAATGACTACCCATGTAATCATCGTCAGAGATGTTCCCAAAAGAGGTGGCAAAATGCTCGCGCGCCAAAGGTTTTAAATGATTGAGTTCGGGCAGCTTTTGAGCAATGCCGTACAAGCAAGCTGCTCGGCTAAAATTCAATCCGTCCAAATGCACCAAATGCCCGTCTGTGCGGTCTGATACTTTGGCTGGTGTCATCTCAAATTTTTCGGTAAAAATGGCTGGCAAAAACTCATTGAGCCACTTTTCATAGTCACTTTTTGGTAAAATTTTACTCATCAAATAAGCTTCTTCTAAACAAGGCGATAAAAAATCGTGTCCGCTTGGTTCAAAATACAAAGCACAATTTTGGTCTTTTTGGTACAATCTTTTGGCGTGTGTTACGATGAGGTTTTCTAACACATTATTGCTCGAATTTTTGGCGTAATCTAGTGTGAGAGAAAGTCCAAAAGCAGTGTTGTCATGCGTGCCTGTGCGTATCGGGTAATTGAGTTTGGGCAAATATTCTTCATACCGATTGATAAGTAAGTCGGTGAGAGGTTGTAAGTTTTTTGCCCAGCGCTGTGCATCTTTATCTGGCCAATGGTCTAATGACTCTTGTAGCTTGAATAACCAAGCCCAACCATAAGTTCGTTCAAAATTTCGGTTGTTTTTGTCCATGAAAAACGCCTTTTCGATAGCGATGTTTTCTGGCGTAAGATGTTCATCGAGCATTTGTCTGATTTTGCCCGAATCGTCTAATTCAGGAAACTTTTGGAGTAAATTAACAATAGACCAATACCCGTGTACCGACGAGTGCCAGTCAAAACAGCCATAAAAGGCAGGTCTTAGTTGTTTTGGTGTTTTGAGGTCGGCAGCGCTACCCAGTGTTTGTCCAAGTTTGTTTGGATACTCTATCGTTAGGCAATGCACAGGCAACGCCATGATTTTTTGCGCCGCATCTATATTGATCTGGTTGCTTTCAACAGTTGCTGATTCGCTTGTTTTCGACTCATTTTTACAAGCAATAAGACCAAATATTATACCGATAATCCACCAATAATTTTTCATATTATGATAATTTACACCTACGATTCGTTGATTTTGCCTACAATTTTTTTGATATCTTGCTCTTTTCTTTTCGGGAAAATCAACAAAACATCTTCTTTGTCTACCACGATATAATCATTCAATCCATCAATCACCACCAGTTTTTTTCCGTCTGTTCTGATGATGTTGTTGGTGCCGTTTTCGGTAAAAATGTTGGCGTTAACCACCGCATTATCATTCTCATCTTTGGGTAATTTATCATAGAGCGACCCCCAAGTGCCTAAGTCGTTCCAGTCAAAAGTGGCTTGCATCACAAACACATTTTTTGCCTGCTCCATAATGGCATAATCGATTGATGTGTTCTCGGCTTTGCCATAATTTTCTGCAACAAATTGCGCTTCGTTTATGGTGCCATACGCCTGTTCGCCCTGTGCAAAAAGCGCATACATCTCTGGTTGATAATTTTCAAAAGCTTCCAAAATGGTGTTGTTTTGCCAAATAAAAATTCCTGAATTCCATAAAAAATTTCGGCTTTGGATGAATTTTCTAGCGGTCTGATAATCAGGTTTTTCTCTAAACTGAACCACTTTTTTTACTTGTCTGGTGTCGAGCTTGTTGTACTCGATATACCCATAACCTGTGTTAGGGAAAGTAGGTAAGATACCAAAAGTCATCATTACCTTGTCGTGTTCGCAAATGTCAAAAGCTCTTTGTAAATTGGTTACAAATTGCACTTCGTCTTCTATCCAATGGTCGCTAGGGGCAACCACGGTCAGCGCATCGGGGTTCATTTGCTTGATTTTCATCGAAGCATACAAAATGCACGGCGCTGTGTTGCGCATCTCTGGCTCTAAGATAATTTGTGCTTCGCTCACATCAGGTATCTGTTGCAAAATCAGGTCTTTGTATTTTTGGTGCGATAAAATCAGGATGTTTTCTTTCGGGATAATCTGACTCAATCGCGAAAAAGTTTTTTGTATCAGCGTTTTGCCTGTGCCTAGCATGTCGTGAAACTGCTTCGGAAAATCGGGCGTACTTACTGGCCAAAAACGCGAACCTACACCTCCTGCCATCAATATGGCGTAATAATTTTTGTTCATAATTATATTTTTACCGAATATACCACAGCATTGGGTTTGATGGCGTATTTACGACCACTGCGCACTTCTGTGCATTCAAATCGTTTGACAATCAATCGTTCTTTGCGGTATATTTTTTGGTTATTTAATGTGAAGTAACCTCCTAGAGGCACGTCGTTTAAAAATATTTTTTGATCTTTGTCTTCATAGCGTTGCAAAACCATCGATAGCATGGCATCTGTGTCGCTACTCGCCGATGGGTTTTTGAAATGATTGACCACAATTGGTAAAATCTCTTTCGGAAAAACCAAACTATTCAAAAATGGAACCATTAACAATTTGAAAGTGTGTTTCCATTCTTGTCCGTGTGGTTTGATGTTGCGACCGTATTTCTGAAAAGCTACCAAATGGGCAATCTCGTGTATCAGCGTAATCAAAAACCGATATTGGTTGAGGCTCGCATTGACCGTAATCAAATGACTGCCATCTGGATTTTTGCGGTAATCACCATGTCGTGTAGCGCGTTCGTTCACTACTTTTAGATGCACATGGTAAGCCTTGATGAGTTCAAAAACCGGCTCAACGCTATTCTCGGGAAGATATTTGCTTAGTACGTCAATCAAATTACGGCGTGGTTGAAGATACTTGTAATACTTTTCCGTTAAAATATAGGTTGCCTGTCAAAGCAAAATCAGCAATATAACTGGCCATATTGTTGGGTGTTAATGGTGCTTGATACCCTGGGAATGCTTCTTGTAGCATCTCGGTTTGTACCGCGCCAAGTGCCAAAACATTAAAAGAGACGCCTTGCTCTTTGTATTCTTCTGCCAATAACTCTGATAGCGTAATCACCGCGCCTTTGCTCGAACTATAAGCGGCCAATCCCGGAAACTTCATACTGCCTTGTATGCCGCCCATACTGCTAATGGTAACCACATGACTGCCTTTGGGCATCAAAGGTAAAACGGCTTGCGTGAGTGCTGCAACGCCAAACACATTTACTTTGTAGATATACTCAAACTCGTCCATCGAAACTTCAGCAAAGACTTTGTTAACTATTGCTCCAGCGTTATGGATAAGGACGTCTATTTGGTTATATTGTTTTTTGATTTGTTGGGTAAATGTTGCTAAATCGTTCGGATTGGTAAGGTCGATTGAGAAATATTCTATATTGTCGAATTGACTCAATTCTTCCGCTTTTTTTCGTGATAGAGCAATGATTTTATGGTCAGGATTTTTGGCCAATAACAAACATAATTCTAGTCCGATGCCTCTACTTGTACCTGTAATTAAAATAGTTTTCATGTCGCGATGATGATTTGTACAAATATACAAAAATAGATGTATTTTTGATGATGCCGGGTGTCGTGCTATTTGAAAGAGCAAAAAAAATCGACAGCGATTAACTGTCGATTTTGATTTTATAATGTGTTGATAATTAAGCCAACATCGTCACAGGGTTTTCGATAAAACTACGAAGCGTTTGCAAAAACTCAGCTCCGGTAGCTCCGTCTACTGTTCTGTGGTCGCAAGCCAAAGTTACGGTCATGGTATTACCCACAACGATTTGTCCGTCTTTAACTACTGGTTTCTCTACAATTGCTCCAACTGACAAGATAGCCGAATTTGGTTGATTGATGATAGAGGTAAACTCCTTGATGCCAAACATCCCAAGGTTAGATACCGTAAAGGTAGAACCTTCCATCTCTTTGGGTTGTAGTTTTTTGTTTTTGGCTTTGCCTGCCAAGTCTTTTACTGCAGCGCCAATCTGGCTAAGGCTAAGTAAATCGGTATGGTTTACTACTGGTACAACCAAACCGTCATCTACAGCAACTGCCACGCCAACATTCACATGATGATGAATAATGGTTGCGTTTTCTGTCCATTGAGAGTTTACTTTTGGATGTTTTTTCAACGCCATCGCACAAGCTTTCACAACCATATCGTTGAACGATACTTTGGTGTCTGGCAAGCTGTTGATGGTTTTTCTCGAAGCTATTGCTGCGTCCATATCTACTTCTATGGTGAGGTAGTAATGAGGCGCTGTATATTTAGATTCTGATAATCTTCTCGCAATGGTTTTACGCATTTGCGAATTTTTAATTTCTTCACTATTGGTTTCGCCAGCTGGTACAAACGTTTGTGTAGCTACCTGAGTTGTTTGAGTGGTAGCAGCGGCTTTTGGTGTAAAGTTTTCTACATCAGCTTTAACGATGCGTCCGTTTTCGCCCGATCCTTTTACTTGTGCCAAGTCGATACCTTTGTCTTGTGCTATTTTTTTAGCCAATGGCGATGCGAATATTCTGTCGCCTGTAGTTTGTGGTTCGTTACTTGTTGCAGCAGGGGTAGGGGCGCTTGTTTGCTCAGCGGGAGCTTCGTTTGTTTCTTTTTCTGTAGTTTTGCTTTCGTTTTTGCCTGCTTGTAACACGGCATCTACGTCAGTGCCATCAGGCCCAATTATGGCCAAAACGCTATCTACGGGTGCAGTTTCTCCTTCATTGATGCCGATGTATAACAAAGTGCCAGCATAGAAAGATTCGAATTCCATGGTTGCTTTATCAGTCTCGATTTCGGCCAAAATATCTCCTTCCGAAATTTTATCTCCAACATTTTTTAACCAACTAGCAACAGTACCTTCTGTCATGGTATCGCTCAAACGCGGCATCGTAACAATCTCTACACCTTCTGGGATTTCGGCTTTTGGAGCGTTATCTGATGTTTCAGTTTTAGGTTCGTCTGCTGTAGTAGCAGTTTCTTCTGTTTTGTTTGCTGTATTGTTGAGTAATGCTTTGTAGTCTTCGTTTTCGTTACCTACAATGGCCAAAACGCTATCTACTGGTGCGGTTTCTCCTTCTTGGATTCCGATGTATAATAAGGTGCCGGCGTAGAAAGACTCAAATTCCATAGTGGCTTTGTCTGTTTCTATCTCTGCCAAAATATCACCTTCCGAAATTTTGTCTCCAACTTTTTTTAACCATGTTGCCACTGTACCTTCGGTCATTGTATCACTCAGGCGAGGCATTGTGATAATTTCTGCCATAATTTATAATTTGTGAGGTAAAAAAGGATAATCTTCTTGTTCGTAAACCACGTCATACATTACATTGGTATCTGGGTACGGAGATTCTTCAGCAAATTCTTCGCATTCTTTGACCAATTCGCGTACGCGGTTGTCTATCGATTCGATTTGTTCTTCGGTTGCCCAATTGTTTTCTTGGATAACTTCTAATACTTGTGTGATTGGGTCTATTTTTTTGTATTCTTCTACTTCGTCTTTGGTGCGATAATGTTGCGCATCAGACATAGAGTGACCACGGTAACGGTAAGTTTTCATTTCTAAAAATGTAGGGCCGTCGCCTCTTCTTGCTCTTTCGATGGCGTCATATACTGCTTCGGCAACTTTTACTGGATTCATGGCGTCTACTGCATAGCTTGGCATTTCGTAGCCCAACCCTAGTTTCCAAACATCGGTGTGGTTGGCTGTTCTTTCTACAGATGTTCCCATAGCATATCCATTGTTTTCACAGATAAATACGACTGGCAACTTCCACAACATGGCCATGTTGAAGGCTTCGTGTAACGATCCTTGTCTTGCAGCACCATCTCCAAAGAAGGTGAGTGTCGCGGCGTCGCTACCTTTATATTTGTCAGCAAATGCTAATCCAGCACCTACTGGTATTTGACCTCCGACAATACCGTGACCTCCATAAAAGCGGTGTTCTTTAGAAAAAATGTGCATCGAACCTCCCAATCCTTGCGAAGTTCCGGTTGCTTTGCCTAATAGCTCTGCCATTACTCTTTTTGGATCTACTCCCATACCGATAGGTTGTACGTGGTTTCGGTAGGCAGTAATCATTTTGTCTTTCGACAAATCCATCGCGTGTAAACATCCTGCAAGGATGGCTTCTTGCCCGTTGTAAAGGTGTAAAAAACCTCTTACTTTTTGCTGAATGTATAAGGCAGCTAGTTTGTCTTCAAACTTTCGCCAGAAGAGCATATTTTCGTACCAGTCTAAATAAACTTCTTTGGTTAGTTCTTTCATTTTCTGTAAATTTTTATAAAAAGTGCTTTTAGCCTATATAATAGAGCAAAATTAAGTTATCAAAGTTGAATGAGAAAATTTTTGTAGCAAATTTATATTGAAAAGTAAAATTCTTTTATGGTGAGTACAAAAAAAAGAGGCTGTCTTGATGTAGACAGCCTCTTTATGATAGAAAAGTTATTTTCTAATTATTTTACAAGCTTTACTTCTGTACGACGGTTGTTTGCTCTACCTGATGCAGTTTTGTTGCTGTCGATAGGGCGTTTAGAACCGTAACCTTTTGCAGTAAGTCTGTTTGCTTTTACGCCTTGCGAAATCAAGTAATCTCTTACTGCTTCAGCTCTTGCTGTAGAAAGTGGATCGTTGATTTTGTCGCTTCCTGTAGAGTCTGTGTGACCTTCTACTTCGAAGTTAGCGTTAGGGAATTGTTTCATTACTCTAGCCATTTCGTTCAATACAGTATAAGACTGGTCTTGGAAAGTAGATTTTCCAGTGTTGAACAAGATAGTTTTTCCGTAATCGTTCAATTCTTTGATGTGTTTTTCTTCAACTTCTGGACATCCTTTGTTTGATGCAGGTCCAGGAATCTTAGGACATTCGTCTAAGTGGTCTGGAGTTCCGTCACCATCAGTATCTGGCCAAGGACACCCGTTGTTCTCAGCAGGTCCAGCAACTTCAGGACATTTGTCTTCGTTGTCATATACTCCGTCACCGTCAGTGTCTCCCCAAGGGCATCCGTTGTTTTCAGCTGGTCCAGCTTCGTCAGGACAAGCGTCTTGGTGATCTGGAATTCCGTCACCGTCAGTATCAGGACAACCGTTAAACTCTGGTAAACCAGCATCGTATGGACAGTCATCTTGTGGATCGATTACTCCATCACCGTCAGTATCAGGACAACCGTTTAATTCTACCAATCCTGGCAACTCTGGGCATTCGTCATATTTGTCTAATACGCCGTCACCGTCAGTGTCTTTACCTCCAAAACGGAAAGTAAACCCTGCAGAGTGTTGTAAGTGTGTAGGTACAGAAACGTCATTACCTCTTTCAAAGCTATGTAATTCGTCTTGTCCGTCTTCGAATTGGTGTTTGTAAGTAGATGAAAGGTTAAAACCAATGTTTTCTGAAAACCAGATGGTTAGACCTAATCCTCCGTTTACGTTACCAGAAGAAGCTTTACCTAAAAAGGCGTAACCACCACCAACGTGTACTGAAGGGTCGAACCATTTAGATCCGATAAGGTTAGCAAAGCTATAACGGAATTGACCATCGATACCGTAGTACATCATGTCTACAGCGTCTGTTACTCTTTGGCCGTTGAAGTCTGCGTCTTCAATCATTCCGTCTCCGTCCAATTGAATATTCTCAAAACCTCCTGGGTTTAGTGGGTTAACCAATTTGGTCATTTTGTTCACACTACCTGTCAAACCAAATGATAAGTTTGAGCCTAAGTAACGGTGAACGCTAAGTGTAGATACAGATGGAAGGATACTCCAATTGTCTGTTTGGAAATATTGTCCAAATCTGTCTCCAAATCCTGTGGCAACGCTTGTACGACCTCCGTCGATTGCGTTCATGCCAACGCCAACCGCCCACGGTTGGTCTTCAGTTTGCGCTTGTGCAGCTGTTATTGTTCCTAACATGGCTACAGCTGCAAATAATTTGTTGAAATGTTTCATAACTACTAATTTACAATATGCTATATAGCAACAAAAATACATCACTATTTTTGAATAATCAAATAAATGTTAATTATTTTTTATTTAATGTACTTGTCGCTTGTTAAATAACATTTAATTCTTTACCTACTTCGATAAACGCTTTGATGGCTTGGTCTAGGTGTGTTTGTGTGTGTGCTGCAGATAGTTGTACTCTTATTCTTGCTTTGTCTTTAGGTACTACCGGATAGAAAAATCCGATCACGTAAATGCCTTTTTCTAACAATTTGTCAGCCATTACCTGAGATAGTTTGGCGTCATATAGCATTACAGGTACAATTGCAGAGTCTCCATCAATGATGTCAAAGCCTGCTTCTTTCATGCCTTTTTTGAAATATTGTGTATTCCATTCTAATTGATCTCTCAACGAAGTGTCTTTTTGCAACAAATCAAAAACTTTTAATGATGCACCTACAATAACTGGCGATAATGAGTTGGAGAACAAGTAAGGTCTCGAGCGTTGTCTGAGCATTTCGATAATTTCTTTTTTGCCTGTGGTGTATCCGCCCATAGCGCCACCAAGTGCTTTACCAAGCGTACCGGTGATGATATCAACACGGTTCATCACGTTTTTGGCTTCGAGCGTTCCTTTGCCTGTAGCGCCGATAAATCCGGCGGCGTGGCATTCGTCTACCATCACCAATGCATCATATTTGTCGGCCAAATCACATATTTTGTCTAATGGAGCAACCAATCCGTCCATAGAAAAAACACCGTCTGTCACGATTACTTTGAAGCGTCTGTTGTCTGCAACTGCTTTTTGCAATTGTGCTTCGAGTTCTTCCATGTTGTTGTTTTGGTAGCGGTATCTGCCAGCTTTACACAAACGTACACCGTCGATAATAGAGGCGTGGTTGAGGCTGTCAGAGATAATAGCGTCTTCTTCGCTCAATAAAGGTTCGAACACTCCGCCATTGGCGTCAAAAGCTGCTGCATACAATATAGTATCTTCGGTGTTATAAAATGAGGCAATCTCTGCTTCTAATTTTTTGTGGATATCTTGTGTACCGCAAATAAAGCGTACCGACGACATTCCAAAGCCGTGCGTGTCTAGTGCATCTTTGGCGGCTTGGATAACCTCTGGATGTGATGATAATCCTAAATAATTGTTGGCGCAAAAATTCAAAACCGTTTGTCCGTTGTCGATTTTTATCTCTGCTCCTTGTGGAGAAACGATTACGCGCTCCGATTTGAATAGCCCACTCTCTTTGATGTCAGCTAATTCGTTTTGTAAATGTTCTTGAATTTTACCGTACATAGTATTTATTCTTTTTTTTGTCGATTACAAATGTATCACTTTTATATCATCTTGTTTGATGTAAACCAATGTTTTTTGAACCACCACATAGCCCATTGCTTCCAAGGCATCAGCATATTGATTGATTTGCTGATGGTGTGTTGTCGATTCGCGACCAGTTTTATAATCGAGCAAATAAGCGTTGGATTGTTCAAAAACTATTTTATCCGGAATCATATTTTTGTGTGTCAATATCATTTTTTCGTTATACACCGTTGCTTGCTCTTCAAAATACTTGGTTAACGCAGGATGATGTACAATTTTTTCTATGATATTTCGCACATCTATAGTGTTTTCTGTATCGAGTTCACCTTTGATAATAGCACCTTTGATGCTTTTGTCAATGTCTTTGGGCGAAGATATTTTGGCTAATATTTGATGCAGTTGGTTACCTTCGTCTATCGCGGTTTGTTTGTCGTTGTTCCACATCAGGGCTGTTCGCTTGGCAATTTTTACTTGCTCTGGGGCAAAACTGTTGGCCACACTTTTTATCGTAGTGAGCTCTTCTTGGTTGTTGTCTTTTGTAGATACTCGCCTAGCGTCGCCAAAACCGATGATTTTATTTTCGGGCAACTCACACGCTTGCGCATCAAGATATTTGGCAAAACAGTCAGACAGTCTTTTGGTTTCGCCCGATTTGCTTGGTTCTTCTGTGATAATATAGAGTTGTTCGGCGGCACGAGTGAGCGTGACATACAATACATTGATGACGTCAAAAAGCACTTCTTCTTGTTTTTGCTCGTATTGTTGTTGAATTTTGTTGCCGTAAAAATTGAGCATTGCACTTTGGCTAATCAATCCTTTGGGTAAATGTATATTTTTTTGTGGCAAATCAATCCAAATTTGGTCTCGATTATCTGTCAATCTCTCGTTGGCAAACGGAAAAATAACTATCGGAAACTCCAATCCTTTAGATTTGTGAATCGTCATGATTTTTACTGCATTCGAATTTTCTGGAGACGGGATACTTATCTTTTCAAAATTTTGCTCCCAATACCTGATAAAATCTGTGGTGCTGCTGTGATGGCGCGTGCTGTGCTCCAGTACTACATCCATAAAATATTGTACGTACGAATTTTTCTTTTCTTCGGCGATAAATTGTTGTGCCAAGTATTCGACAGCGGTGTACAAATCTATTTTTCTTACATAATCAAAGTTTACATAGATGTGGTAATCGCTCAGCCACTGTTCGAGTTTATTGTTTTCTAATGTCAAGCCATGGGCGATAAAATCGTGCACAGGCAATTGTGTTTGGCGTTGCGCTACCTCATACAACCATTTTGCTTTGGTCTCAAAATCATCACTTTGGGTACAATATTTGAGTAACAAAATCAACAATTGCACATGTGGCGAGTTGTTTATCAATAAAGTTTCGGATGATAAAATCGGAATGTTATTCTCGGTCAAAAAGTTGGCAATAGCTACTCCTTGGTCTTTTTTTCGGGTCAATACCACCATGTCTTTGTAGTCAAACCCGTTTGTGATACTTTTTTGAATGATATCTAATGATGCTTGCAAATGCAAATCAGAAATTTTTTCGTCGTCGTTTACATCATTTTTGTCCACAAATCGCAATTCTACATAACCTCCTTTCTTGCTGTTGGTTTGCTGAAAACTGTTTTCGGCATACAATTTTTTGTATTCGGGCTGTGAAAAAAGATCGGCAATAAAGCCAAAAAATCGGTTGTTAAAATCGATAATTTCAGAATAACTACGGTAATTGGTATCTAGGTAAACAATTTTTTTGTCGGGGTTAGCAAACGGATTCACATCTTCACTCAGCTCAATAAACTGCTCAGCTTTGCCGCCGCGCCAGCGATAAATAGACTGTTTGGGGTCGCCAACAATCATCAGCGAGCCGCTCGTGCCTTGCATGTCTTCTCCCGCCAAAGCGTTGTCTACCAGCGGCAAAAGATTGGTCCATTGCATTTCTGAAGTGTCCTGAAACTCATCAATAAAAAAATGTCGGTAACGCTCGCCAATACGTTCATAAATAAACGGGGCTGGTTGTTGCTTGATTTCTTCATGGATAAGCGTATTGAACTTACTGATAGACAAAATATTTTTCTCTTGTTGGATGCGCTCCATCTCGAGGTGTATCCTATTGAGCAAAGCTAGCGGTACAAGGTTTTTCAGGATGTTTTCGTACATCGACACTTTGCCGATGCTTAGATATAATTCGTCTACCTTATCTACAATCTGCGGTTTTAATTCTTCGAGTATTTGACTAAGCGGACTGTTTTTTTTCGCTTTTAGTTTGTCTGGATTGTTGTATAAAGTATTGGATAAATCAAAATTTAGCTCAATGATTTTTCGGATGTGTTTCGGAAAGTAACTGCCAGAAAAATCTTCTAAATTTATCGATTGATTGGTGAGCCATTCGAGCAAACCGATGGCTAAGTTTTTGGTCTCTTCTTTGGCTTCAACGATGCGTTCTTTTAGTTCGTCTCTCGCGTCGATAAACAATTGTGGAGATACTTGTTTGAGTGCTTCTATTTGATCGATATTGTTTTCTTTCAACAAAAGTCCGCCAATGCTGTTGAGCTCAAAAGAGATGTCCCAGCTTTTGTCTTGCTCAGACTTGTACAACGAAAAATCGAGTAGTAGTTTGGTAATGGTATCGTCGTTACCAGCCAAGGCAATTACGGCATCTACAGCTTCTTGCAAGATAATGTTGGTATCTAGCGTCACCTGAAAATTTGGTGACAAATCGAGGTCGGTAGCAAAAGTGCGAATGACACGATGCGTAAATTTGTCGATGGTCGAAATATCAAAACCGGCATAATTATAAATGATTTGTTTGATGATTTTTTGTGCTTTTTGCTGAATGTTTTCTGGTGACATATTGAGTTCGTCTGCCAACATTGCTAGCATTTGTTCCGATTTTTTGCCAACAGGGATAAGCGAAAAATCGTGTAGGGTATTCAGTACCCTATTTTTCATCTCTTTGACGGCTTTGTTGGTAAAAGTGATGGCCAAAATCCGTTTGTAAGCTTCGTCAGACGGATTGCTCAAAATGATTTTTAGGTATTCTTTGACTAGCGTAAACGTTTTGCCAGAGCCAGCCGAGGCGTTGTATAGGGTAAAAGCAGTATAATTCACAATTTGATTTATCAATAAATTAACGGTTCAAAACTTTTTTAAAGATACAAAAATTGTTAAATTTGAAGTAATTAAAATACTAATATAAAATAAATAGAAGTTATGGCTTTTGAATTACCACAATTATCGTATGCGTACGACGCGTTAGAACCAAACATTGATGCAAAAACAATGGAGATTCACCATTCTAAGCACCACCAAGGATATACCAACAACCTTAATGCTGCCATCGAAGGCACTGACATGGCTGGGAAAAGTATCGAAGATATTCTTCACAACTTAGACTTAAACAACAAAGCTGTACGCAACAATGGCGGAGGTTTTTTTAACCACAACTTGTTCTGGACAGTGATGTCGCCAAACGGTGGAGGGCAACCAACAGGAGATTTGGCTGCAGCTATCGACAAAAAATTTGGCTCTTTTGAAGCTTTCAAAGATGCTTTTTCTAAAGCAGCAGCTACGCAATTCGGTTCAGGATGGGCTTGGTTGTGTGTGAAAAACGGCGAAGTAGAAGTTTGCTCTACGCCAAACCAAGACAACCCATTGATGCCAGGTGTTGGTTGCGAAGGTACGCCAATCTTAGCGTTAGACGTTTGGGAGCACGCGTATTACTTGAACTACCAAAACCGCAGACCAGATTATATCAACGCATTTTTTAATGTGATTGACTGGAACAAAGTTGCTGAAAACTTCAATAACGCAAAATAATTTTTTGCTGAATAATATGTCTAAAAAGCTGTCTGAAAAGGCGGCTTTTTTACATTTTTAGATAAAAATCTTTGGTCAAAGACTGGTATTCATCAGTGTATTGATGTCTGGCTGTTTCTATCACAAGTTGTTCTTCTGTGATTTCGGCCGGAATACGTGTAAGAGCCAACATCGAACGTTTGATTTCGCTAGTCGGATTACCTTTTACACGACAAATTTTGAATGGATACAAACCATATTCAGCAGCTAATTCTACAAAAGATTTTTCTTCTTTATAAGGGATTATGACAGCAAAAATACCGTCTTCGCTTAGCAATCCTTCGGTGCAGGCAATCAGTTGCTCAAAGGGTAAAGCATCGGTAAAACGTGCGGTATCGCGCTGTAAATCGCCCGATTTGTAATCTTCTCCATAAAAAGGAGGATTAGAAACGATCAAATCGTAAGTGATTTCTTCAAAAAACTCTGTGGTAAAATCTTCCAAAGAAGCGTTGTAGCAGTACAATCTGTCATTCCATCTGCTGTTTTCAAAGTTTTCGACGCTTTGCGCAAAAGCTTCTTCGTCTATTTCAACGCCGTCAATCTGTGTTGCGTCAGAGCGTTGCGCTAGCATCAAAGCGATTAATCCAGTGCCAGAGCCAACATCCAAAACAGTATAAGGTTGGTTGTACAAAGGTGTCCAAGCGCCAAGCAATACGCCATCGGTACCTACTTTCATCGCGCATCGGTCTTGATGAATGGTAAATTGTTTGAAAGTAAACATGGTGATTGATTTTTGTTCTTTTCGTTTTGACAATATTTGTAATAATTAACCTACAAATAAATATCAACCAAGCCTTCTGGTGTGTTGAGGTGTAATTGTTTGTTGCTGCGATCTACTTTGATGATAAAATCGTCGATAATCGGAATCAAAATTTCTTTGTCGTTGTTTTTAATCACAAACAGTGGTTGTGTGCCGTTGTCATTGACATAATCGAGCGTGCCAATGTGGCCGTGCTTGGCGTCAATAACTTCAAAATTTTTGATTTCGTGATAATAAAATTGATTGCCATCAAGTTTGGGCAACATCGATAGTGGGAGGTAAACGGCAGCGCCAATCAGCTCGTCGGCATCTTCTTCGGTGGCGACATCTTCAAAGCGTACACGCAAAAAATGGTTTTTGTGTAACTGACCGTTTTCAATAAAAAAAGGAATCAGATTATTGTCGTGTAATTCGACAAAAACTGATTCCAGGTTTTCATAAATTTCGGGCTCATCGGTATCCAAAAAAAGTAATACCTCGCCTTTGAAACTAAATTTTTTCGCGATTTTACCTAAATAAAAACAGTCTTTTTTAAGCATAACCGCAAAGATAATTAAGCTTCGGTTTCTTCTGTGTTATCTTCAGCAACTGGCGCGTCTTCTGTAGCAGTTTCTTCTGCTGCAGCTGCTTCGGCCTCAGCCTCAGCTTTTGCCTCTTCTACTGCTTTTGCACGTTTGGCGCTTACTTCTTTTTCTGCTTCCAAAGCTTTTGCTTTTTCTGCAGCTTTTGTTTCTGCCAATCCAGTAGATTTAGCATTCACTTTGTTTTCTTTTTCTTCTAACCAAGCAGCAAACTTCTCTTCTGCTTGCTCTTGTGAGATAGCACCTTTACGCACACCGCCATTCAAGTGATGTTTCAATAAAGCACCTTTGTAAGACAAGATAGCACGGGCAGTATCTGTTGGCTGTGCACCTTTGAATAACCAATCTGCAGCACTGTCAACATCAAGGTTGATTGTAGCAGGATTAGTGTTTGGATTGTAAGTTCCGATTTTTTCTAAAAACTTACCATCTCTTTTTGCACGCGAATCTGCGGCAACAATCCAGTAGAAAGGTTTCCCTTTTTTACCGTGTCTTTGTAATCTAATTTTTACTGGCATAATCTTAATTGATTTATTTTGAGGGTTCCCGACCCTCGATTATTTAAGGTCGCAAATTTAATGATTAATTTTTAATATCGAATAATTATTTTTAAAAATATTTTAATTTGCTTGTGGTTTTATTTTTAGTTTATGCTTTCGGATTCAGCAACTTCCAGAGTTCGTCTTTGAGCTCGGTAAGGCCTAATTGCGCTACCGATGAGATGAATAAGTAGTTGAGGTCGGCAAACTCTTTGTTGAGCTCTTCTTTGAGTTCTTCTTTGAGTTCTTCGTCAAGCATATCAGCCTTCGAAATAGCTATCAATCTATCTTTGTCGAGCAACTCTGGATTGTAACGTCTGAGTTCGTCCAACAAAATTTCGTATTCTTTTTTGATGTCGTCTGCGTCAGCCGGAATCATAAATAGCAATACCGAGTTGCGCTCGATATGCCTCAAAAAGTAATGTCCGAGTCCTTTGCCTTCTGCTGCACCTTCTATAATTCCGGGTATATCTGCCATCACAAACGATCTAAAGTCTCTGTAAGGTACTATGCCTAAATTGGGCTTGAGTGTCGTAAAAGGATAATTAGCAATTTTGGGTTTGGCTGCTGTAATGACAGATAATAAGGTAGATTTTCCGGCATTAGGAAAACCAACCAAACCAACATCAGCCAGTACTTTCAACTCGATAATTACATCGATTTCTTCTCCTGGTAAGCCAGGTTGTGCATAACGTGGCGTTTGATTGGTCGGACTTCTGAAGTGCCAGTTGCCCAATCCGCCTTTGCCTCCTTCGGCCAATATTTTTTTCTCGTTGTCTTCGGTAATCTCAAAAATAACTTCGCCAGTATCTTTGTGTTTTACTACGGTGCCCAATGGTACATCGATAAAAACATCTTCGCCATCAGCGCCTGTACTGCGCGAGCTACTGCCATCGCCACCGTGACCAGCTTTGACGTGTTTGCCAAATTTGAGGTGGTGCAGTGTCCATAAATTTTTGTCGCCACGCACATACACATGTCCGCCACGACCACCATCACCACCATCGGGTCCGCCTTTGGCAATGTATTTTTCTCTGTGAAGGTGAGCAGATCCTTTACCTCCTTTGCCTGATGCGGCATATATTTTTACGTAGTCTACAAAATTTCCTTCAGTCATTAGTCTTCTTGTTCGGGGTTGATAATTTTTATCCCTACTTTATTGATTTTGTTGCCGTCGCTGTCCAAAATCTTTATTTCGAGATTGTTCCAATATAGTTTTTCCCCTTCTGTAGGGATGTACGAAAGCTCTTCCATGACCAATCCGCTGACGGTGGCCACATCATATTGATTCATGAATTCGTCCAAATCAAAGTAAGTGAGCATATCGTGAAGTGGGTAAAAACCGTCGGCTTCCCAATAATTTTCTTTTATTTGGGTAAGCTGATATTCGTCTTCGTCAAACTCAGATGCATCGCCTACCAATGCTTCCAAAATATCGTTGAGTGTAAGCACGCCTTGTACAACGCCATATTCGTCGGTGACCAAGGCAAAGTGGTTTTTTGTCGATTTGAAAATCTCCAATGCGCGGTAAGCAGAGGTAAACTCGTTCATAAACACTGGCTCGTTGATGATAGATTGAAAATCAATATTTTCTTTCTCGACCATCAAAAAGATGTCTTTGAGTGATACAATACCAATCACTTCTTCCATGTTATGGTAGCAAACAGGGTAAAAAGAGTGAATCTCGTTGATTACTTTGTCTTTTACTTCTTGCGCGCTGCTTTCGGTTTGTAAAAAAGTAACCGATTGGCGGTGCGTCATCAATGAGTTGATTTTTCTGTCACCAATATTAAACACGCGCTCTACAATATCTTGCTCTATCTCTTGCACCTCGCCGTCGATGGCGCTGGCTTTGATCATGGTTCTGATTTCTTCTTCGGTTACTCGTTCGTCATCGGCCGAGTTGATGTTTAGCACTTTCAATACACCGTCTGTAGTTTTGGTCAATAACCAGACAAACGGAGCGGTGATTTTGGAGATAAAACTCATGGGTACAGCCATGGCTTTGGCGATAGCGTTTGGGTAGCTAAGGCCTAGGCGTTTGGGTAGTAATTCGCCAAAAACCAAGGTCATAAATGTGATGATAATCAATATCACAGTGACTGATATGGTGGACGAATAGGGTGCAAGTGTCGGGAAATTTTCGATGGTCAGTTGCAAATCTGTAGCGATTTTGTCGCCCGAAAATATACCTGTCAATATCCCGATTAACGTAATTCCGATTTGTACCGTAGAAAGGAAATTGTTGGGGTGCTCTACCAGTTTTAGTGCGGTTTTTGCCCGCGAGCTGCCTTTTTTGGCGTCTATTTCTAAACGGCTTTTTTTGACTGAAACAAGAGCCATCTCAGACATCGAAAACACGCCGTTGAGCAAAATTAGAAATAGTATAATGATGATTTCCATATAGTAAAGATAAAAAACCTTATCGTTTTTACAATGATAAGGCTTTGAGAATTTACGCGGTTATAGTTGGTCGATTACTTGGCTAAGCCTGCTGGTAATCTCCGGAATCTCACCGATGCCGTCAACTGCGTGATATTTGTTTTGTTTTTGATAATAAGCAATCAGTGGTGCTGTTTTTTCGTTGTATTCTTTGTAACGGTTACGGATTTTGTCTTCGTCTTGGTCGTCAGTACGGCCAGATGTTTTGCCTCTTTCCAAAATACGTTCTACCAACACCTCGTCGTCAGCTTCGAGTGCAACTGTTGCAGTTACTTCGAGTTGCATGTCTTTTAAAAACTTGTCTAGAGCCTCGGCCTGAGCAATTGTTCTCGGAAAACCATCAAACAAAAATCCGGCTTTGCTCATGTTTTTTTCTACTTCTTCTTTGAGCATGTCGATAGTGATGGCATCGGGTACCAACTCTCCTTGATCGATGTAAGTTTTGGCAATTTTACCCAACTCAGTTTCGTTTTTTAGGTTGTATCTAAAAATGTCTCCGGTAGAGATGTGGTGTAAATTGTATTTTTCTTCTAAAAATTTTGCTT
>JBFHGP010000003.1:0-53056 GCA_041583035.1 Flavobacterium sp. | reverse complement strand
TTTTGATTATTTATGAGAGATGATTATCCGACCATAACACGTTTGAAACCTGTGATTTCAACGCCAAAGTCGTTTACATAATCGCCTACTTTTTTGCTTTCATCTTTGATAAAGTTTTGATCCAACAAAGCTTTTTCTTGATCCAAAGTTGTGTTGTCAGAGATAAAACGTTGGATTTTACCTGGGATAATTTTGTCCCAAATTTGCTCTGGTTTTCCTTCTGCTTTCAACTCAGCTTTTGCATCTTCTTCAGCTTGTTTCAATACTTCTTCAGTCAATTGAGCATAAGAGATGTATTTTGGAACGTTTTTCAAAGTTTTGCCCAAACGTGCCAATTCTTCATTGTCTTTTTCGATTACAGCAATACGTGCTTCTGTTTCGCTTGCAATAAATGCTGGGTCAAAGTCTTTGTAAGACAACGTCTCAGCGCCCATAGAGGCTACCTGCATAGATACGTCTTTTGCTAGTGTTTCTGCTTTGTCAATGTTTTTTGACAAGGCGGTCAACGCAGCAATTTTGTTTACGTGTACATAAGCACCTACGTAGCTACCTTCTAATACTTCAAAACCTCCGATTTCGATTTTCTCACCGATTACACCGGTTTGCTCAATCAATTTTTCGTTTACGGTCATGTTTGCATCAAAGGCTGAGGCCAAAAATTCGTCTTTGCTGTTGAAGTTGATGGCTTTTTCAGCCAATTCTTTCGCTAAAGATACAAATCCTTCGTTTTTTCCAACAAAGTCTGTCTCACAGTTGAGTGTGATGGCTACCGCTTTGGTGTTGTCTGCATTGACAACAGCTACTGCTGCGCCTTCTGCTGACTCACGGTCAGAGCGTTTTGCGGCTACTTTTTGTCCTTTTTTGCGCAACACTTCGATTGCTTTGTCAAAATCACCTTCGGCTTCTACAAGTGCCTTTTTGCAGTCCATCATTCCTGCTCCGGTCATTTGACGTAGTTTATTTACATCTGCTGCTTTGATTGCTGCCATTTTTTTTATTTTTTAGGGTTTAAAAAATTATTTTTCTGCTGCTTCTTCAGTTTTAGCTTCAGCTTTTTCGGCTTGTCTTTGTGCGTTTCCGTCTTTTACACATGCGCTGATGTAGCCCATGATTTTTTCGATAGATTTTGACGCATCATCATTGGCAGGGATTGCATAGTCAACCAAGCGTGGATCTGAGTTGGTATCTACGATAGCAAATACTGGAATGTTTAATTTTTTGGCTTCGTTGATTGCGATGTGCTCTGCTTTGATGTCTACCACAAACAAGGCTGCTGGTGTACGTGTCATATCGGCGATAGAACCTAAGTTTTTCTCCAATTTTGCACGCATACGATCTACTTGCAATTTTTCTTTTTTAGACAAGGTATCATAGCTTCCGTCTTTTTTCATACGGTCGATGTTACTCATCTTTTTTACTGCCTTACGGATAGTGACAAAGTTGGTCAACATACCACCCATCCAACGCTCAGTTACATATGGCATGTTCATGTCTTTCGCATGTTCTGCCACGATGTCTTTGGCTTGTTTTTTGGTTGCTACAAAGAGTACTTTGCGTCCAGATGCTGCGATTTTTGCTAATGCAGCTCCGGCTTCTTCCATTTTGGCAGCGGTTTTGTACAAGTTGATGATGTGGATACCGTTGCGCTCCATGTAAATGTATGGGGCCATGTTTGGGTTCCATTTTCTGGTCATGTGACCAAAGTGTACACCGGCTTCTAATAATTCTTTTACTTCTATATTTTGTGCCATTTTCTTTTATCTTTTAGTTTACGTTCCGTTTTCAACAAGCAACTAATATTTGACAATTAGTTTGGATGCTAAACCAACGGAAAATGGTTGTTGTATTCGATTGAATAAGATTAACGTTTCGAGAACTGGAATTTTTTACGGGCTTTTTTCTGACCAAATTTCTTACGTTCTACCATACGAGGGTCACGCGTAAGGAGACCTTCTGGCTTGAGGATGCTTCTGTTTTCTGCATCTACCTCGCACATTGCTCTAGCGATAGCCATACGTACGGCTTCTGCCTGACCGTTGATACCACCACCATAAACGTTTACTTTGATGTCGTAGTTTTCGGCATTTTCTGTAAGGGTCAAAGGCTGTTGCACTTTGTATTGTAGGGTACCTGTAGTAAAGTAGTTGTCTAATGCACGTTTATTTACTGTGATGGTTCCGTTTCCTTCGCTTACATAAATACGGGCTACGGCTGTTTTTCTTCTACCTATTGTGTGTATTGTTCCCATATTCTTATTTGTTAAATTTTAGCTCTTGAGGGTTTTGTGCTGCGTGCGGATGCTCTGCACCAACATATACCTTCATGTTTTTGAATAACTGAGCACCTAAACGGTTTTTAGGTAACATCCCTTTTACGGCTTTTTCGATAAGCTGAGTAGGTGCTTTTTGTTGCAATTCTGTTGCAGTCAAAATGCGTTGCCCACCAGGGTATCCCGTATGACGGATGTATTGTTTGTCGCTCATTTTGTTTCCGCTGAGCGTGATTTTTTCTGCATTGATAACTACTACGTTATCGCCACAGTCTACGTGTGGGGTAAACGATGGTTTGTGTTTACCACGTAGCAATTTGGCTATCTCTGAAGACAAACGCCCCAAAGGTTGCCCTTCTGCATCTATCAATACCCACTGCTTATCAGCATTCTGGCTATTAATAGAGCGTGTTTTGTAACTTAAACTTTCCACTTTAATATTATTTTAATTAAACATTCCTTCCCTTAGAGTAGTCTTCTAAGGGCTTGCAAAAATAAACAACTTTTTTGAGCTGACAAGGTAAATTGTTTGTTTATGAACTAGATAACTTGTTTTTTTTCAGTAAAAACACATAAAAAAGCATCTTTAACAAAAAAAACATAATTGTTTTGTAACATTCTGGGGCTTTCATTCGTATAACAAATACATTCTCATCAAAAGAGAAATTGATAACACTATGAGACAGCTAAAAATTACGAAACAGGTAACCAACCGTGAAACCGCCTCTCTTGACAAATACCTACAAGAGATTGGGAAAGTGGATTTGATTACAGCCGATGAAGAAGTAGAATTAGCCCAACGCATCAAAGCTGGCGATCAAGTTGCGCTCGAAAAATTAACCAAAGCAAATTTGCGATTTGTGGTGTCGGTGGCCAAACAGTATCAAAACCAAGGTTTAACCCTTCCTGACCTGATAAATGAAGGAAACCTAGGATTGATTAAAGCGGCTAAGCGATTTGATGAAACTAGAGGTTTTAAGTTTATTTCTTACGCCGTTTGGTGGATTCGTCAATCGATACTATCCGCCTTGGCAGAACAATCAAGAATTGTTCGATTACCCCTCAACAAGATTGGGTCGATCAACAAAATTAACAAAACATTTGCTTTATTAGAGCAAGCCAATGAGCGACCGCCATCTGCAGAAGAAATCGCCAAAGAACTAGACATGACTGTAAACGATGTAAAAGAGTCGATGAAAAACTCTGGCCGTCATTTGTCTATGGATGCACCATTGGTAGAAGGTGAAGACTCAAACTTATATGACGTTTTGCGCTCGGGCGAATCTCCAAACCCTGACAAAGATTTGATTCACGAATCATTGAGCACAGAGATAGAACGCGCACTCGAAACACTCACGCCTAGAGAGGCCGATGTAGTAAGATTGTATTTTGGACTAGGCAATCAACACCCGATGACTTTGGAAGAAATAGGCGAGACCTTTGACCTTACCCGTGAAAGAGTAAGACAAATCAAAGAAAAAGCAATCAGAAGATTGAAACATACCTCACGAAGCAAAATATTAAAAACCTATTTGGGGTAATATCTAATTAGCTCAAATCATCAAACAAAAACTGTCCAAGAAGCGTATTTATATCTTTTCGGACAGTTTTTTATATTAATAAATTATTACCAATATCACGCTATTATTAAATAATTATAAACTACAGCACTTTATAATTAATTATCGTTAATTTTACACTCAAATAAACCTGTAAAAGATGAAAAACAAGGATATCAAGATATTATTGGTAGATGACGAGCCCGATATTCTAGAAATACTAGGTATACATCTCGAAGCTGAAAAATACCAAGTATACAAAGCCAAAAACGGTCTAGAAGCTATCGAAAAAGCCAACAAAAAAGAGCCTCATTTAATCATTATGGATGTTATGATGCCAGAGATGGACGGTATTGAAGCATGCGAAAACATTCGCAAAATCAAAAAACTAGAACAAACCATCATCACTTTTTTGACAGCTCGTGGCGAAGATTATTCTCAATTAGCTGGTTTTGATGTTGGTGCAGACGACTACATCACCAAGCCTATAAAGCCAAAAGTATTGGTAAGCAAAGTAAACGCCTTACTTAGAAGGCTGAAAAGCAAAGAGCAAAAATCGGGCACCATACAAGTAGCTGATATCGAGATCAACAGAGAAGAATACAAAGTAGTAAAGGCTGATGAAGAAATGGTTTTGCCTAAAAAAGAATTCGAACTCTTGTATCTACTAGCTTCAAAACCTGGAAAAGTATTTAATAGAGAAGAAATTTTAGACAAAGTTTGGGGCAACGAAGTAGTTGTTGGCGGCCGTACAATTGACGTACACATCCGTAAATTGCGTGAAAAAATAGGCGATAATTATTTCAAAACCATCAAAGGCGTAGGCTATAAGTTTGAAATATAAATGAGTATTCGATACAAAAAATCATACCGATTTGCCTTCAAATCAACCGCATTAATCACCATTTTTGCGGTGATTTTGCTTTCTGCATTGGAGTATTTTTTTGATACTTTTCACCTGTGGTTTACCTTAACATTTGCCGTATTATTTTTTATATTTTGTTTTGTAGTATTGCAATTTCGCGTAGAACACTTTATCTACCGACGTATCCAAAAGCTATACAAACAACTTTCGCTACTAGACAAAACCGAGCTACGCAACCAACCTGTCACCACAGACATGAAAACGCTGATTAGCGAACTCAAAACTTTTGCACGCAAAAAGAAGGTCGAAGTTGACACCCTAAAAGTTCAGGAAGAATACCGGAGAGAGTTTATCGGAAATGTTGCACACGAGCTCAAAACGCCTTTGTTTACCGTACAAGGTTATCTAGAAACATTGCTAGACAAAAACATCAAGCTAGACAAATCGCTCAAGAAAAAATATCTCAAAAGAGCCGAAAACGGTGTAGAACGACTCATTGAGGTAGTCGAAAGCCTAGACATGATTACAAAACTAGAAACTAACGAATTACACCTAAAAAAAACTCATTTTGACATCGTTGCTGTTTTTCAGCGAGTGTTTGATTTATTAGAATTGAAAGCAGATGAAAAAGACATCGTTTTCATTTTTGACAAAGACCATTATCGAAAAATTTTTGTATACGGCGATGAAGAAAAAATCTATCGTGTAGCGATAAACCTGATCGAAAACTCTATCAAATATGGTCGCAAAAATGGTACCACCGAGGTTGGCTTTGAAGAAGTTACCGACAACAAATTACTGATAAGGATAACTGATGACGGAAAAGGTATTGAGCAAAAACACCTGCCAAGACTGTTTGAACGTTTTTACAGAACAGATGCTAGTCGTCAACGAAAAATAGGCGGTTCGGGCTTAGGATTAGCCATTGTAAAACACATTATTGAAGCCCACAACGAACATATTCATGTAGAAAGCGAACTCGAAAAAGGCTCTACTTTTTCGTTTACTTTACACAAAGGCGAAGAAACACAAGCAGACGATTGATTTCTACAAAAGCAGAACTTTGTAGATTTTGATAATATTATTAATTTTTCGGCCGAACATTTGTAACTTTGTGACGTATCTCTATTTGTATGAAATTTTTAATCACATTGACAGCGTTAGTCATCTTATGCAGCTGTAAAAAAACAACTTCAGACGTTTATTCGCTCAACGAAGAGCAAGTAAAAAGACAAGACTCAATATTCAACAACGTTGATAAAAAATGGATTTTTACTTCCTTAAACACGCCAAAAAACGTCGAACAAAAAATCAGTGAATGGAAAGATTGGCATGTCTTACTCGCCGAAATCTCGTCCAAACCACTGTCTTCACTATCTGCTTTTAGACAAGAAGCAAAAAACTTTGTACTGCTTGGCGACAAACTATCTAGTAGTGTGCCTGAAGAATTTAACACTCCGGCCATGCAAAGCAGGATAGCATTACTCAACACCAACTTTCAAAAACTGGATATGTACATGCACCTCGATCAGATTCCGGACAAAAAAATTACTGAAATCTTGTCTCAATCCAACAAAAACATGCAATCGATCATCAATCAAATGGAAATAATTTTGCTTAAAAAAAATATTCCACAAGAAGAAGGAGAAGAACTTTTGTACCAAAATATAGACACTGTAAAAAGAGCCACTACACAAGCATTGCCATAAGTTATGGATTTAACAAAAACCTACACCGATAGCACCAAAACCACTCAATTATTAAAAAACATTCTCATCAAACATAACCAAATTCTTGCCAAAGGATTTGTTGGCTCGTCTTTGTCTTTTGTTGCACAAGCCCTTTTTCGACAAGCAAACCAACCGTTTATGCTCGTCTTTAACGACAAAGAAGAAGCTGCTTATTATTTGAATGATTTAGAAAATCTGCTCAACAAAAAAGACGTACTTTTTTACCCGAGCTCATACAGGCGCCCGTACGAGATTGAGGCGACAGACAATGCCAATGTTTTGCTCAGAGCCGAGGTACTCAACCGCATCAACTCACGTAAAAAACCTGCGATTATTGTCACTTATGCCGATGCTTTGTTAGAAAAAGTAGTGACCAAAAAACAGTTAGAAAAAAACACGCTCAAGCTCATATTGAACGAAGAAATATCGTTAGATAAAGTAAACGAAACCTTGTTTGAATATGATTTTAAACGAGTGGATTTTGTGACCGAGCCTGGCGAATTTTCGGTACGTGGTGGGATACTCGACGTTTTTTCTTTTGCGAATGACTTACCTTACAGAATAGAATTTTTTGGAGACGAAATAGACAGCATCAGAACGTTTGACATCGAATCTCAATTATCGGTAGATAATCTAAAAAAGATTGATATTATCCCAAACATCGCCAACAAATCTAACGAAGAAAACCGCGAGAGTTTTTTGGATTTTATCAAGAATGACACCATTATATTTGTCCAAAACAGTCAGTTTTTGGCTGATAGAATTCAACATTTGTTTGACAAAGCCACACAAGCTTTTGAACAGCTCGACCCAACAATTAAGCGTTTGCCTCCCGACGAAATGTTTGTCAACGGGCAAAGCATGATTGATCACCTTACGTTGTTTACCACCGTTTACCTCAGCGAAAACACGGCGGTGGAAACCAAACAAGAAATTTCGTTTTTATTCAGACCGCAACCCACTTTCAACAAGCAGTTTGACCTACTGATTGACAACCTCAACGCTAATCACCAAAACGGTTTTGTCAATCATTTGTATTGCAGTAGCGAAGCGCAAGCAAAACGCTTTCACGAAATTTTTGAGAACTTTAAAGAAAATGGCGAAAAACAAGTTGAAGCGTACGAAACCAAAGTTTTCCCGTTATTCCAAGGATTTATTGACGACGAAAACCAAATAGTTTGTTACACCGACCATCAAATTTTTGAACGATACCATCGATTTTCTATCAAAGACGCAAAAAGCAAAAAGCAAAACATTACCCTCAAAGAGCTCAACTCATTATCGGTTGGTGATTATGTAACTCATATCGACCATGGTATCGGGAAGTTTGGCGGATTACAAAAAATCGAAGTCGATGGCAAAAAACAAGAAGCCATAAAATTGGTGTATGCTGATAGCGACATTGTATATGTAGGCATTCACTCATTACACAAAATTGCGAAATACAACGGCAAAGATGGCGCTGAACCAAAAATTTACAAACTGGGTTCGAAAGCATGGAAAAACCTGAAGAAAAAAACCAAAGCAAGGGTAAAAGATATTGCTTTTAACCTGATAAAACTCTATGCCAAAAGACGCACCGAACGTGGCTTTGCCTGCGCTCCAGACAGTTATTTACAAGCCGAGCTCGAAAGTTCTTTTTTGTATGAAGATACGCCAGACCAATACAAAGCTACCAACGATGTAAAAGCCGACATGGAGAGCGAACGACCTATGGACAGACTAGTTTGTGGCGATGTTGGTTTCGGAAAAACCGAAGTAGCCATCCGCGCTGCATTCAAAATGGTCGACAACGGCAAGCAAGTAGCTGTTTTGGTGCCCACAACGGTTCTGGCTTTTCAGCATTATCAGACTTTTAGAGAGAGATTAAAAGACTTGCCTGTACGCGTAGAATATCTCAATCGTTTTAAAACCGGAAAACAAAAAACAAAAACTCTCGAAGACCTCGCCAATGGTCAGATAGACATTATTATCGGTACTCATCAATTGGTAGGTAAAAACATTCGTTTTAAAGACCTCGGATTGCTTGTGATAGATGAAGAACAAAAATTTGGTGTAGCTGTAAAAGACAAACTCAAAACCTTAGCCGAAAATATCGACACACTTACCCTTACAGCTACACCAATACCGCGCACATTACAGTTTTCGTTAATGGCTGCCCGCGATTTATCGATAATCTCTACGCCACCACCCAATCGCTATCCGATAGAGACCTCAGTGGTTGGTTTTCATGAAGAAACTATCAGAGACGCCATCAGTATGGAGATAGAACGTGGCGGCCAGGTGTTTTTTATCAACAATAGAATAGAAAACATCAAAGAGATTGCTGGTATGATTCAGCGATTGGTACCTGATGCCAAAGTAGCCATAGGGCACGGTCAGATGGACGGAAAAAAACTAGAACGCACCTTGCTTGATTTTATCGATGGAGAATTTGATGTATTGGTTGCCACAACCATTATAGAGAGTGGTTTGGATGTACCTAATGCCAACACCATATTTATCAATCAAGCCAATAATTTTGGCTTATCAGATTTGCATCAAATGAGAGGTCGTGTAGGGCGAAGCAATAAAAAAGCCTTTTGCTACTTTATTTGCCCACCTTATAGTTTAATGACCGAAGATGCTCGCAAACGCATCGAAGCGCTGGAACAATTTTCTGATTTGGGTAGTGGTTTCAACATCGCTATGAAAGACTTAGAAATAAGAGGGGCTGGCGACTTACTTGGTGGCGAACAGAGCGGATTTATCAACGAAATTGGTTTCGAAACTTATCAAAAAATCATGAACGAAGCCATCGAAGAGTTGAAAGATGATGAGTTTAAAGAATTATATGAGGAGGCCGAGCCAGTCAAACCTAAAAAATATGTACGTGATTTTGTATTAGAATCTGACTTTGAAGTGCTTTTCCCGGATGATTATGTGAACAATATCACCGAGCGAATGAATTTATACAACGAACTAAATAGCATCAAGAACGAAAAAGAGCTCGCGCAGTTCGAAGCCAAAATCACTGATATTTTTGGACCGATTCCGCCTACAGCAAAAAATCTAATAAACAGTGTAAAAATAAAGTGGAAAGCGGTAGATATGGGTATCGAAAAACTCATTCTCAAGCAAGGCAAAATGATTGGTTATTTTGTGGCCGACCAAAGCTCAGCTTTCTATCAGTCTGAGCAATTCAAAAAAGTGCTTATCTTTGTACAAAACAATCCAACGCTGTGTCGATTGAAAGAAAAACAAACCAAAAAAGGTTTGCGATTATTACTTACCTTCGACCAAGTAAAAAGCATAGACAAAGCCCTGGTGTTCATCAACAAATTTGACTAACCATGAAAACAGCATTTTTTTTTATCGGTAGCCTTCTCAGTTGTTCTCTTTGGGCGCAACAAGACTCTATTTACGTTTCGCTAACCGATAGTTTACCACTGATAGCCAACGATAGCTTGTCAATTACTAATAGCAAAGAGGCTAGTTTCCCGAACGGCATGCGAGCATTTAGACGATATATTGCGAATAATTTTAACTTTCATAATGTCGATATTTCTCAATTAGAGCTTGATGACAATCTCTCTTATTACACCATATATTTGTTGTTTGAAATCGATGAGAAAGGCATGCCTATCAATTTTACACCTGTAAATTCGACGGAAGAAAATAGTGTTTACCAAGAAGCCGTTAGAGTTGTAAAATCATCTCGCTGGACACCTGCCACTAAAAACGGAGTTCCGGTAAAACAAACATTGTCATTACCCGTCTCTATCTATATCGAAGATTTGTTGGAAGAATAATTGTTATTCGATGCCAAATCGTTCTTGTAATGCTTGGTCGATATTAGTTTTTATGGGTTGAATTTTTTCTAAATAAGCAGGCAAATCTTTTTTATCCATTGCTTGTGAAGTAGGCAAATTTTGTTTCAATGGGTCTACCTGCACTCCATTTTTCCAAAATCGATAACACACATGTGGGCCTGTTGCCAAGCCTGTACTCCCTACCTTGCCTATGGTTTGCCCTTGTTGTACATATTGCCCACGACGCACCAATATTTTGCTCATGTGCAAATATTGTGTTGTATAAGTACCATTGTGTTTAATTTTTACATAATTACCGTTACCCGCGGTGTATCCGGCGGCGATAACTGTACCCGCAGCAGTAGCCATAATAGGCGTGCCGTGTGGCGCAGCATAGTCTGTACCATTGTGGGCTTTCCAACGTTTTTGTACTGGATGAAAACGTCTTTTGGTAAACTTAGATGTAATTCGGAAGTATTTAAGTGGAGCTTTGAGAAACATGGTTTTCATTTGTTTTCCGTTTTCATCAAAAAACTCTTCGGTTTTACTGCCTTCGCGAGTATAAGCAAAGCCATAAATCTCTTTGTCTTGGTATTTGAAATACGCCCCTAAAATTTCGTCTACTCCTACATAAATCGTATCATTGATATATTTTTCTCTAACCGATACGGCAAATTGGTCGCCACGTCTGAACTTAAAAAAATCGACAGACCATGCAAAAGCATTAGACAAACGCGTACCCAAACCAGGATCTAAACCTTCTTTGTGCAACGATTGAGAAAGCGAACCTACAATCTCTCCTGCAATAGTTTTCTCTACATAACTCACAGGATAATTTACGGTATAAGCATAAGTAGAATCTTTGAAGTTGATGACATTAAATCCCATATCATTGGGTTCGTAAATCAAGATATCTAAGGTAGAAGGCGTGGTTTTACTTTTAAGCAACGTCAGCACTTTACCCGGGCGCAGTTTTTTGTAATCGAATGAGTCTCTTACTTTCTCAGCCGTACGCGCAATTTCTACCGCGTCAAAGTTGTGTCGGGCCAATATCATACTGAGGTTATCACCACGGCGTATGGTGTCGCGCTCGACGATATAATCATTCAAAGGAAAACCGAAAATATCTTGTTCTTCTACGATGGTATCTAGCAAATCTGCATCTTCATCAACCAAGCTGTCTGGCGTATTGTTACATCCAAAACAGCCCAGCAAAACTAAAATTGCTAAAACTGTAGAAAACAAGTATGTGCTGCGCGTGTTAGTCATCTAAGGCGTTTTTACCCCAGTTGGCTAATTCGTCTTCAGACCACAGCTCTGGAAAGAAAATTCGTCTTTGGTATTCTGGCAACATGTATTTTTTCCAATCGCTACCGCCGGTTGCCTCTTGTGGCCCTGCTTCGCTTTCGATATATTTTTTGGCTGCTTTGAAGTGACCGATTACCCAAGTAATGTTTACCGTTTTGTCATAATGACGCATGGCATTGATTAGGTTTTGGTTTTTCTGAGCTTCTTCGGGCAATTGTTTAAATTTTTGCCAAAGATTAATGGTGTTGTATTCTTCCATAAAATCTAAGAATTCTTTTTTGTATTTTTTTTCAAATTCGTTGATCAAATACGATTTTTTTCCTGTTTTATGGTCTTTACCTGCCGCTTGCCAATACAGATGTTCAAGTGCATGTTCGTAAGGCGTGTTACGGTCTATAGTCGCTCTAAATCTGTAATCGATAAGGTTGATTAAATCGGTAGAGGCAAATTCGACCAAGCGATATTGTGCACTCTGAAAACCGCTAGCTGGTGTAAGTGTATGGCGAAATTTGAGGTATTGCTCTGGCTCCATACCGTCGCGCATGATGTCAAACGAGGTGGTGAGCATATCAAAATATCGACTGATACGGTACAATCTTTCGGTAAAAAATTCAGTTGACAGATTCTCTGCATAAGACACTTGTTTGATTTCCCACAAAATCATTTTGAACAAAAGTTCGTTGATTTGATGATACATGATAAAAACCATCTCGTCTGGAAAAACAGAACGTTGCGTTTGCAAACTCAACAAGGCATCGGTTTGGATATAATCCCAATAGGTAATTGGTTTTTGCCAAAGCAATCCTTCTAAGTGCGTCTCTGTTTTTTGATCAATTGCGCGAAACTTTTCTTCTAGTTTTTCTATACTTTCTTGATATTTATGGATATCTGCCATTAGTCTCCGAGTTTATATTTTAGGTTTTTGTGTTCAATCAATTCAGCTTTGAGCGACCCAACCAATAAGCTAGCTTCTAGTTTTAACGGAACTTTTGAAGAATCATCTGATACCCAGATAGTTAAACTCTCCTGTTCTTTAAACACACGACCAGCTTGTACGTAAGGTCTAAACTTTAATGCTGTTTGTTCCCCAAATTTAGTTTTTATTTTTTCCTTACCAAGAAACTTTAATTTAAATTTATAAATTTCGTCATCAAAAAACATGTCAATTTGGATAGATTCGCCTTTTGCCATGCTTCCTATTTTAGGATTATTACGTAAACTGTAAAAAGCTGAAATCACATCTTGTATTTGACTATTGACGTTGTAAGTCTTTGTTTTGTCGTTTTTGTGGTCGATTACTTTAACCGTGTTATTGCTGTAATTGAACAAGTTTTCTTGGTCACGGGTATATCCTCCTTCATAAATATCCCTTATTGAGCGATATGGCTGCCCTGTTTTTACATCAAAATAACTTTGATAATCGTCTTTAACTTTGAAAAATGCCTTGGTGACCCCAGAGGTGTATCCGTAACCTTTGGCGTGAAAAACTTTTTTGCCTTTGTAGGTCGTTTCGTTTAGCTCGAGTGTGGCATAGCCCGCACTAAAAAGCCCGTACGAAATTTTAAATTTGAAATATTCGCCCGATTGAAAAACATTTTGCGCATGCAAACTTATTGTGCTCAAAAGAATGATAAGGTTGATTATTATTTTTTTCATAACTGTTGTTTTATTGATATAGATGCAAAATGCGTACCAAAGCATAAAAATAGAAAAACCCAACTAAAAAGTCGGGTTTTTACATTGTTTTTTATTGATTAGATTACAAGGTACCTCTTTTTTCTTGCTCTCTTTCAATAGATTCGAACAATGCCTTGAAGTTACCTGCACCAAATCCGCGGGCTCCCATGCGTTGAATTACTTCAAAGAACAAGGTTGGGCGGTCTTCTACTGGCTTGGTAAAAATTTGCAATAAATATCCTTCGTCATCAGCATCAATCATGATACCTAGTTTTTGCAGTTCATTGATATCTTCTTTAAATTTATCCATATGGTCCTTTAAACGCTCTGGAATGGCATCGTAATATGCTTGTGGAGGCGTTGATAAAAACTCTACGCCACGGCTTTTCATATCGGCAACTGTTTTGATGATATCGTCTGTTGCTACGGCGATGTGCTGTACACCTGGTCCTTCGTAAAAATCTAAATACTCTTCGATTTGTGAACGTTTTTTACCTTCGGCTGGCTCGTTGATTGGGAATTTGATACGTCCGTTTCCGTTGGCCATTACCTTAGACATTAAAGCTGAATATTCGGTGGTAATTTGTTTGTCGTCAAACGAAAGGAAGTTTACGAAGCCCATTACATCTTCAAACCATTTTACCCATACATTCATTTGGTTCCAACCTACGTTGCCCACCATGTGGTCAATAAATTTCAACCCAACTGGTGCTGGGTTATAGTCGCTTTCCCATTTCACGTATCCTGGTAAGAATAATCCGTCATAGTTTTTGCGTTCTGTAAACATAAAAACGGTTTCGCCATAAGCAAAGATACCTGCTTGAATAAGCTCTCCGTTTTCGTCAGAAGTTACTGTTGGCTCCATGTAAGACTTTGCACCACGTTTGATGGTTTCTTCATAAGATTGACGAGCATCTTCTACCCACAACGCAACGATTTTTACTCCGTCGCCATGTTTTTTTACGTGCTCACCAATCGGCGACTCTGAGTTGAGCGCTGTGGTAAGCATGATACGAATTTTGTCTTGTTTGATAACATACGAAGCACGGTCGCGAACGCCTGTTTCTAAACCTGCGTAAGCCTCTGATTGAAAACCGAATGCTGTTTTGTAAAAGTGTGCTGCTTGTTTGGCGTTTCCTACATAAAATTCTACATAATCTGTACCCAAAATAGGTAAGAAATCTTGTGCTCCTTCAAATATTTTTTCTAATCCGTATTCTACTGATTTTAAATCTTTTGACATGATTTTTATTTTTTATGTGACCGTTTTTAACAAAAACTTTATTGTCACAGTTGTTTACTATTTTTTTGTTGTTAAAATTAATTAGCTAATTCACATATTGCGAATTACCTGCTATTCCATCCACGATTTGTAATACTCTTCGTCGGCAATTTTCATGGCTTCTTCTGTCACCATCAACGGCTTGAAAGTATCTACCATCACGGCTAATTCTTGCGTATCTACTTTGCCAATGCTTCGCTCCATTGCGCCTGGGTGTGGCCCGTGTGGAATACCTGCTGGATGCAGAGAAATATGCCCTGCTTCTATATCGTTTCGGCTCATAAAATCACCATCTACATAATACAACACCTCATCAGAGTCAATATTACTATGGTTATATGGCGCTGGGATAGAATCTGGGTGATAATCGTACAAACGCGGCACAAATGAACATACTACAAAGGCATCGGTTTCAAATGTTTGATGTACTGGTGGCGGTTGGTGAATACGCCCTGTGATGGGTTCGAAATCGTGTATAGAAAAGGCGTATGGAAAGTTATATCCATCGTATCCAATCACATCAAAAGGATGCGTGGCATATACCATATCAAAGATTTCGTCTTGTTTGCGAACTTTCACCAAAAAATCGCCTTTTTCGTCATAAGTTTCTAACTCTTCTGGTCGACGAATATCGCGCTCACAAAATGGCGAATGTTCTAATAACTGTCCAAACCAGTTGCGGTAACGTTTTGGCGTATAAATGGGTCTGCGCGACTCTACGATAAACAAACGGTTGTCGTCTGTATCAAAATCAATTTTATAAATGATGCCGCGCGGAATCAACAAATAATCGCCATATTTAAAATCTAAGTTACCTAAAAAAGTACGCAACTTACCCGTGCCTTTGTGGATAAAAATCAGCTCATCGGCGTCGGTGTTTTTGTAAAAATAATCTTGCGTTTTGTCTGTCGGTGCAGCCAAAGTAATGGTACAGTCGCTATTGGTCAAAACTGGCTTGCGGCTTTCTAAAAAATCGGGCGTTGGTGGCACCTGAAAACCTCTCAAACGATACGACTGAATATTGTTGGCACGAGCAATTTTTGGCGCTACGCTATAAGACCCTTTGATCTCTTTTACCTGCGTAGGACGATGCTCGTGATACATATTGGTAGACATCCCGTCAAAACCTACGGTACCAAACAATTGTTCGTAATAAAAATCTCCGTTGGGTTTTTTGAAGATAGTATGTCTTTTGGGCGGAATATTTCCTAATTTATGATATAAAGGCATAACCTGTGTTTTATTTTAATTATACATCAAATAATTGTTCGGAAAATCGCGTCATTCAGGCTTTCGCTTGATGAAGTATTTTAGTTGTGCTAAAAGACCTTCCCAGTTATTCATTCGGTTATCTTTTGTTAGAAAATAACAGAAATAGTCACAAGTAAATGTAGCCTATTTCTTAACTCCAAATATCTTAATTTTTTTGGAGAAATAAAAACCTCTTGCAAAAATTAACAAATCTACAACGACTGCATTTTTATCAAACTGTAGAAAATTTATGTATTTTTGTTTTTCTAAATTGAAAATTTATGCACAAACCTATTTTAGCTTTCGTATTTTCTTTGTTTTTTATCGCTACTCACGCACAAACCCCGAGCGAGGTTTTACTGACCATCAACAACCAAGATTATTCGGTTGAAGACTTTGAACGCGTGTACACCAAAAACCTTGATTTGCTGAAAGATGAAGAACAAAAAGACCTAGACAATTACATCGATTTGTACGTGCTTTACCAACTAAAAGTTCAAAAAGCGTATGCGCTTAACCTTCATAAAAAAGAAAGTTATAAAGAAGAATTGGCCAAACACAGACAAGAGCTGGCCGAAAAATATTTTACTGACGAAGATCGCCTAGACGATTTGGTTAAAGAAGCCTTCGAACGCTCGTCATTTGAACGAGAAGCTGCCCATATTTTGATTCGGGTTGATGAATATGCCACGCCACAAGACACTTTGGCCGCTTATGAAAAAGCGATGGATGTTTACCAAAAAGCTAAATCGGGAGAAAATTTTGAAGAATTGGCTGCAACCTACTCTGAAGACCCATCTGCAAAACAAAACAAAGGCTATTTGGGGAGTTTTAGCATTTTCAGAATGGTGTATCCGTTTGAAACCGCCGCTTTTGAAACTCCTGTTGGCGAAATATCACCGCCTGTGCGCAGCCGTTTTGGTTACCATATCGTGCATGTTATTGACGAAAAACCTGTGCGATATTACCGATCTATCTCTATGATAAAAATTAACCAAGATGATTATGCCGATGCCCAACAAGCCAAAGAAGCTATAGACAAAGCCTATGCCCAGTTACAAAAAGGACAATCGATGCAAGCCGTAGCCGAAAAAATGGTTTTTGGCTCTACTGATAATTTCCACACCATAGAAAAATTTTACCCAGGCCTGATGCGTGTTGCCGGAGTAGAAGACCAGGTTTACAGCATGAATGAGGGCGAATTTTCGACACCGATAGCAGACAAAAATTCGTGGTATATTGTACAGTTAAACAAAATTTTACCTACACCTACTTATGAAGAGTCGTATGCTAATCTTCGCAGAAGAGTGATTTCTGATTCGCGCGCTCAAGTATTGAAAAAAGATTTGAAACGTCATTTGTCAGAAAAATATCATTTTACCACAAACCCAAAGGCTTTGCAAAAAGTGTTTGATTTGTACAACAACAAAAAACACAATGCACAGACTGATTTTCCTACGCTAAAAAATCCACAAGAAATTGTAGCTTCTTTTGACGGTAAAAAAATTAATGCTGGCGAATGGGCAAAGTACCTCAACAACAGACTCAAACTAAAAGCAGAATTTATGGTCAGTGAGACTTTTCTTGCCAAGCAGTGGGACGAATTTGTAGTGAGCGAACTCAAGCAAAAACACGATGAGAACCTAGAAAATCTCTATCCAGATTTTAAACACACCATGCAAGAATACCGCGAAGGTTTGTTATTATTTGACTTGATGGAACAAGAAATTTGGAAAAAAGCTAAGCAAGACACTCTGGCACAGCAACAATATTTTGCTGCGCATCTTGACAAATACAAAGAACCTGCCAAAATAGACGGTGCTTTACTCTTTTATGACACCAAAAAAGCTGCGGAAAAAGCGGAGAAATTTTATCAAAAAAACAATTCGTACGAACAAACCGTGGCGAAATATGTGCCAGAAAATTGGTACAAAGGCGAATTATCTGCTGATGACGAAAGATTGCAAAATTGCAAATCGTTAGAAAAACCTACTCAAATATATCCGGTAAAAGGAAAACATGCACTTTTGATTGTAAAAAATCATATGCCAGCGCAAGCACCTAAGTGGGATGACGTCAAAAACAAGGCGGCGTATGATTACCAAACTGCCTTTGAAAACGAATGGAATCAGTCATTGAGAAATGAAGCAAAAGTGATTATCAATCAATCAGCATTTGAAAAAATAAAAGCTAAGTATCAGCAATAATATCGTTTGAAAAAAATGACAAAAAAATACCTCGACATGATTTTGTCGAGGTATTTTTTTGGGTAAAATTAATTTTATTTGAAGTCTAACAAAAGTCCTAAACTCCAGTATTTTTGGTCGGTTGCATTGTCTTTAAAAACAGGTTGCATATCATATTTTGCATATAATTTTACACTCGAGTAGCCAAAGTAAGCCATCAATCCGTAGTTAAAATCATTGACATTCCATTTACCATGTTGCTTAACAGTCATTTTATACCCGTCTTCTTCGTATCGGATAAATTGTTTAGAGTTGATATTGTACCCAACGTATCCACCAAAACCGAAATTCAATCCTGGATTGGTTACAAATTTTCTGTTGGCATGATTATACGATTTGGTACTAAAGTCAAAATCTAAAGCAATCGGAATATTCACATACGAGTTTCTGAAATAGGTGCGATTTCTTTTCAAATCAGGCAAATTTGCGTCAACCAAAACAGTTTCGCCATTGCCATTATCTGCCAAAATGTTGTTTTGTGTAGGCGTGAGCGAATTGTAGCTAAAAGAGACACCGTATCTTAATCCCAACAAATTTTTGTCTTCATTGAACGGACGTCTAACCGCAAATCCCCATTCAAAAAAAGTAGAACGAAGGTAGCCAAATTGAGAGTTTGCAAACGCTCCATCATTCGATACGTTACCATATCCGCCAGCAATAAACGGGAAGATTTCTCTTCTGTATTTCACTACAGTATCTTGCGCTGTAGGTTCAAAAATAGAATAATCAAAGTCGCTCACCTGGGTTGGTTCTACCTCTTCAACAACATCAACTGTTTCTACCACCTCTTCTTCTACCTGAGCAAAAGTCGTGGCAAATGTGCCTAAAAACAAGGCTAAAGTAATTTTTAATTTCATGTTATATAAATTTTTTAATTGGTCTTTGATAAGGTCAATTTGTTACACATTCCATTAATTTTTTACCACATAACGGATATTGATGGTGGTGGTTTTGGACTGATCTACGCATTGATATTTGATAACGCCTTCTGGCGTGAGTTCTGTAATTTTTATGACATTGGCATCGTACCAAGTAATTTGATATTCGAGGTCTGTCGGTTTGATTTCTATCGCAGAGTTTTGTCCCGAGCTACTGATAACCGAGCCACCATAGTATTTTTGATAATACGCATACAAGTCGAATGTCGCAACTTCTTCTACATACTCTGGCACCTCAAGTGTTACATTTGGCACGAGTACAAAATTGGTGTTTTTCAACTGGTCTTTACGCATCATCTCTGCATTTGACGCATTGAGTTTTTCTTCAATCCACTCTTTATATGTGCCTGCAAAACCGTTTTTTTTATCGGTTTCGTAAGCCTCTTTTCCTTCTGTGCCTATAACTGACTCTACCCACTCGGTAAAAGTACCGTAAAAACCATTTTTCAAAGCACGTTCGTAAGGTGAATATCCGTCGGGCGAATTTAATTCATCCATCCAACTCATCACTATAGAAGTTGTTTTTTCGCGCTCTTCTATCTCGGGCGTAACGCTAGAGCCCCAAAGCGACTTTTTCCATTCTTCTTCAGTGCCTTCAAAGCCGTTTTTTCGCGCTTCGTGGTACGGATTAATTTTTTTCTCACGTACAGACCATTCTATCCACTCGGTTACCGTGCCTTCAAATCCGTCCGAAACGGCTTGCTCGTATGCGTTTTTCGGTTTTTTATCTTCTGTTTTTTCTGTAGATGTTGGTATTTCTTCCGAATCTATTTTTTTAATTTTCAACTCATCTTCGGTCAATACTTCTATGGGCAAACTTTCGGTTGCTTGCTCCGTTTCACCCTCCACTACTGTTTCGGCTTTGCCCTCAACCACAAATGGTTTTACTGTACGCACAGTAGTTTCTTGAATGTCAATAACATCCAAAACCGGGCTTTTTACAATAGTATCGTTTTTTGCTTTGTTTATCAGCGTATCTTCCGAAATTAACTGTTCTTTTACTATTACTACATCTTCTTTCAACAACCGTTCGGCAATCAAATCATCTACCTGCGCTATCAATTTTTGTCTGTCTTTGGCTTGATAAATATTTTGCTCAATAAAATTAGACGAAATAGCCCTTATCGGATAAGTGTACACCACGTCTAAAGAATCTTGTATCTTCAACACCGATTGGTCAATATTTTTGATGCTAAACAACAATGGCGTTTGCTCATCTGCCACAAAAACCTCAATGGCATTTACTACTTCGTACCAATGGTCGTCTACCCACAAATAATAATTGGCGCGCAAACCAGCTTCTTGAGACACATTGACATTGTAGCCAAAATCTTTGGTCAAATCAGTAGGTTTATCTGTGATTCGCTCAATATACAAAGGAGGCACTTCAGCATAGGTAGTTTTTTGCTGGGCGTGAGTAAATTGAATTGTCACACAACACAAAAAAAGATATAGTAGTTTGTTTTTCATAGGATAATCATCTATTATCAAGGTGCAAATTTAAAATAAAATAGTGGTTTTAATTGATAATTAGTGAATAATGAAATAATTTTACCGAAAACTTTGATACATGAGCGACCAAGGATACATCCAACAAACGATAATTAACCAAATTGCTTGGGTAAGTTTTTACCATCCGGCAAGCAACTCCTTCCCTAGTCATTTATTGGCTGAGCTTACACAAACCATCAACAACCTCAACAACAACAAAGAGGTTACGGTAATTGTGTTGCAGAGCGAAGGCGATCGTGCTTTTTGTGCTGGTGCATCTTTTGACGAACTTTTGCAAGTGAGTAATGAGCAAGAAGGCGAAAAATTTTTTAGCGGCTTTGCTAATGTAATTAACGCCATGCGTAAGTCAAACAAAATTATCGTCGGGCGTGTACAAGGCAAGGCAGTTGGCGGCGGTGTAGGCCTTATCGCTGCGTGTGACTATGTGTTTGCTACGCAAAATGCTGCTGTAAAACTATCAGAGCTCGCCATTGGTATTGGGCCATTTGTAATTGAGCCAGCCGTGAGTCGAAAAATTGGCATTCCGGCCATGAGCGAAATGACTTTGGATGCCGAAAATTGGAAATCGGCTGAATGGGCAAAAAGCAATCAGTTGTTTACCCAATTGTTTGAAAATACCGCCGCAATGGACGAAGCTTTACAACCATTTTGTGCGCGATTATCTGCCTACAACCCCGAAGCTTTGCACGAGATGAAAAAAGCCATGTGGCAAGGCACCGACCAATGGGACAGCCTGTTGATTGAAAGAGCCAAAATTTCGGGCAAACTAGTTTTGTCTGATTTTACTCGTCAAGCTTTAGCCAAATTCAAACAAAAATAAACACTTATGAGTCGTATAAGAATCACCAAACAGTTCAACTTCGAGACCGGTCACGCCTTGTATGGCTACGACGGAAAATGTCGTAACGTACATGGCCACAGTTATAAATTATCGGTAACGGTTATTGGTAGCCCCATCACCGACAAAAGCAATGTAAAGTATGGCATGGTTATCGATTTTTCTGACCTCAAAAAAATTGTGCAAGAAGAGATTGTCCACAAGTTTGACCATGCGACGGTTTTTAACCAAAACACTCCGCATATCGAATTGGCCAGAGAGCTCGAAAGCCGCGGACATGACGTTATTCTCGTTGATTATCAACCAACTAGCGAAAACATGGTGATAGATTTTGCCCAACGTATCAAAAACCGTTTGCCTCAAAACATCCAACTGTTTGCCTTGCGTTTGCAAGAAACAGAAAGTTCTTATGCCGAATGGTTTCAATCTGACAACGACTAATGATTACACTTAATTACCCTGAAGACAAATCGGCATATTTTGCCTCCGACCAACACTTAGGCGCGCCCTCTGCAGAGGTAAGCATGCCAAGAGAAAAGCGTTTTTTGCGCTGGTTAGAAGCGATAGAACCCAATGCTGGCGCTTTGTTTCTACTGGGTGATTTGTTCGATTTTTGGTTTGAGTACAAAACGGTTGTTCCCAAAGGCTTTGTTCGAGTTTTGGGTAAATTAGCTCAAATGAGAGACAACGGCTTACCCATTTATTTTTTTGTTGGCAACCACGATTTATGGATGTCTGATTATTTTGAGAAAGAATTAGGCATACCTGTTTTCCATCAACCACAAATTTTTTGCCTCAACAATACCAAACTGTTTATTGGGCATGGCGACGGACTAGGACCTGGCGACAAAGGTTACAAACGAATGAAAAAAGTGTTTACTCACCCTTTTTCGAAATGGTTATTTGGATGGTTGCATCCAGATATTGGCGTGCGATTGGCACAATATTTATCGACCAAAAACAAAATGATTTCGGGCGATGAAGACGCGCAATTTTTGGGCGAAGACAACGAGTGGCTTGTACAATACGTTAAGCGCAAACACCCCGAAGCGCAATGCAAATATTATATTTTTGGACACCGACATTTGCCGATGATAATAGATATTGTTGATGATGCGCAGTATGTAAACCTTGGTGACTGGATCAATTATTTTTCTTTTGCGGAACTAAATCTTTCCGTTTTAAGATTTTTAACTTTTTCTTCTGATTGTACTTTTGATCATTTTCGTCCAATATCCAATCGTGATGACTAAAATGGCACCATTTTTCAGCAGCTAAATCTACTTCTGGATCAATGAGTCGTTTGGATGGTTTACGATTGATGGACACTGAGCTTCTGTAAACATACACCTCTACATCTCTACCTTGTTTGGCATGATGCTCTTTGACAAATTGTGCCATTTGCCAAATCATGTCTGGTGTGTTTAATCGGCGACGTTGTTTGTTGTCGAGCAATTCTTTATTATCAAATATAAATTCTTCGCCAGTGGTTTTATCTACAGCTTTAAAACGCGCTTCACCCGAACGCCCTCTGAGCATCATTCGCCAACTAAGGCGATGCCCTTCTTCTGTCCACAACACATCTCCTTTAAAAAAATGATGGCGCCATGGCAAGGCAAATTGTATAATCATATAAGGAAGCATGAATCCGAAAAATGTATTGCGATAAGCGCTATAGTTGACTTCGGCCAATTGGTTTGTAAGCACCGGTTTTCTTCGCAAAAAGAAACTTTTGATTTGAGCTGGTGGAAAAAAGAAAATGCTAAACGCCAAAGCAAAGTACGGAAAAACACCTATTTTTAGGGTAATCGAATTAAAAATATGAAAAAACAACGAGGCGATGATGGCCAACCAACGGGTACGTCGCCACAGCAATGCCGGCACTATCAATCCGTCAAAAGCGATGCCTGCATAGGCAATAAAAAGCTGAAAACTTTCTTTTCGAAAAATCGGGTTGATCGCTTCGTGTACATCCATCCCTCTAAACATATTGCCTGTAACTGTACCATCTAGCCAATCTGGGTAAAACTTGGCAATAGTGGCAAAAATATACACACAGCTTACCTGAAAAATAAATAACAACCGCATCCATGATGGCATGGCGTATGTGGTGATTTCTGGTTTAATTTTGGCATCTATCGAGGCATATCTATTGGCTGGTAAAAAACACATGAGCAAGCCAATCAAAAACATCAAATAATAATGATTATTGTAAGATGTTTTTTGCATAAAATATACACAGCCCCACAAAACAGTAAGACTAATGATGCTAAAACGGTATTTGTACCCCAACATTACGCCAACCGATGCGATGGCCATTAATCCAAAATGTACATACATATAGGGACCCATGAGGTATTGCAACCATTCAAACCCCATAAAAGTGAAGTTGACCGTAGGGTTGACTGTGTTTTTGGCAGCCCAGCCCGATGTTAACGAACCTACGCTTTCGAATATAAAAACTAGCCCGAAAAAAATACGGAAAACTACAAGTTGCGCGTTATCGATTGGGCGAAATATTTTATTTATCCACATGCTTAATATAATTTTTTGTAAATGATAAATCTTGTTGTAAAGCATTGGTCAGCTCTGCCATTGAAGCAAATTTTTCTTCTTCTCTAATTTTCTTGACCATATAAACACTAAAACTTTTTCCGTATATATCTTGGTCAAAATCGAGGTAAAAAACTTCTATCGTCTGCGGATTATCCCCCAAAGTAGGATTGGTGCCTATACTCATCATCCCCCACACTTTTTGATTGTCAATGTAAGAATACACTACATACACCCCGTTACCCGGAATGAGTTTGTAGGTTTCTTCTATCTCGAAATTGGCAGTCGGATAACCTATGGTTCTCCCTATTTGCTTGCCTTTTACCACGGTACCTGAGAAAAAATATTCGTAACCGAGGTATTCTTTGGCTGTGGCTACGTCGCCTTGCTCAAGCGCTTTGCGAATTTTTGTTGAGCTTACTGATATCTCATCTACCGTTTGTGCAGAAATTTTTTCGACCTCAAAACCATACTTTTGTCCAAATGTAACCAAATCATTAAAATCAGCCGAACGATTTTTGCCAAATCTGTGGTCATACCCAATAATAATTTTTTGGGTTTTTAATTTATCCACCAAAATCTGTTTGACAAAATCTTCAGCATCCATTTGTGAAAAATTAATACTAAACGGATGAATTACTAAATGATTGATGCCGGTGTTTTTTAGAAGTACGCTTTTTTCTTCGATTGTATTGAGTAATTTGGGAGCATTATCAGGTGTTAAAACCATTCGCGGATGCGGAAAAAAAGTGAGTACCAAACTCTCTAAATGTTGCTCGCAAGCAGCCTCTTTAAGCTTATTTAGAATCGTTTGATGCCCCAAATGTACGCCGTCAAACATCCCTAAAGTAACCACATTATAACCTTGACAGCGAAATTGATCTATGGATAAATATTTTTTCAAAACAACCTGTTTTTGCCCACAAAGGTACGAGTATAAAAGCAAGTTTTAAAAAGATATTCTTTAATTTTAAGACAAGAAATTTATATTTTTTTATATATTTACAGAATAAACATAAACAAATACCGAGATAACATGAGAATACAACGACTCTTTATGGGGCTTTGCTTGCTGCTTTTTGGATACCAAGCAACAGCCCAAAGCACTCAATGGCAGCAGTTGCAAGACGAAAAAACCTTAGTAAATCAAGAGCAGTTTAATCGTAGTGACAGCCCATCCAAATATGACCTTTACCAAACAGATTATCATCAATTGGTATTGGAGTTGGAAGACGCCCCAGATGAAAAATACATCACTACGCCCGAACAAGGTATTCAAGTAAACTTACCTTCGATAGATGGCGGCATTTCTAGTTTTTATGTTTTTTACTCAGCTATTTCTGAAGAAGAACAAGCTAACGGATATATCCACACCCGCAGTTACAAAGGTGTAGATGTAAAAAATCCGGGAAATATTGTACACTTGGTTGCTGGCGAATATTTTGGACTTAGCCTAATGGGATACAACCTAGAAGGCGACATGTACTTTGTCAAAGCTTTGACCAAAGACCTCAACACGTACATGACTTACCATTATGAAGACACCAATCCTATCAAAGATTTTGAATGTGGCGTAACCTCTGATGCTTTACCAGCAGGCCTTACAACACAAGAAATCTTTGATAATACTATAACACCAATGATGAGCGATAGCAAACTTAGAACCTATCGTTTAGCTCTTGCATGCACCCCCGAATATGCAGCTTACCACATCCAACAAGCTGGTGTAGAAACAGGCACAGATGCACAAAAGAAAACCGCTGTTCGTAATGCTTTCAACAATGCCGTGAGCATCCTCAACGGAGTCTTAGAAAGAGATATGTCATTAAAATTTACGCTAATTGCCAACACCAACAACTTAATTTATCTAAATACTGGCGATGGAGGGTATAACGACAGCAGTACTGAACAAATGATTGGACAAAACCAAGACAATATCGATGACGAAATCGGAAGCGCTAATTATGACCTTGGTCACGTTTTCGGATTTAACTCTGGCGGCGGATTAGCTGCACTTTCATCTATTTGTGTTGATGGCTCTAAAGCAAGTGGCGCAAGTGGCACAACCTCTCCTGAAGGCGCCGGATTTGTCATAGACATTGTAGCTCACGAAGTTGGACATCAATTAGGCGCTACACACACTTTTAGTGACTCAGCCAACGGTAGCTGTGCCGACAATATGGAAACCAATGCACCGACTCAAGTAGAGGTTGGTAGTGGCGTAACCATCATGGCATACACCGGCCTTTGCGCACCAAACGATTACGAGACCACTCCTTATCCTTTTTACCACTATGCAAGTCTTAAGCAAATGATTGCTGTAGTAGGAGCTACTACTTGTGGAGAGTCTGTAAACTCGGGTAATCCTGCACCAAATATAGGTACAATTTTACCAAAAAAGATTCCGCATTCAACGCCATTCATGTTGGTTGCACAAGCCACAGACGCCAACAATCCAAACACACTCAGCTATAGCTGGGAACAAATAGACCCCGCACTAGCTGAAGACGGTACAATTGCTGTACAACCCCCAGAAGCATCAAGCTTAATCGGACCAAACTTTAGGTTATACAACTTTACTGCCCGTAACTACAGATCTTTCCCTTCAGAAGACGTCGTGAAAGACGGCTCTACCATTGCTGATGGCGGTATAGTAGGTGCAGATTGGGAGGTTTTAACTAACGTACCCAACAGAACTTATACTTTTGGCGTGGTAGTGAGAGATAACAATGCCATCAATGGAGGGCAAACCAAAAATTCTTTGCCTGCAATTTTAGAAACCCAAGATGCAGGGCCATTTTTAATCACTTACCCAGACAACATTCCAGAAACTGGCCAAGTAGAGTGGTATGCAAACCAACCAGTAACTATCACTTGGGATGTAGCTGGTACAGATGCAAATGGCGTAGACACAGACTATGTAAAAATCAGCTACAGCATCAACAACGGTGCTACTTGGACAGCATTTGAAGGCGGAGTAAACCCAGATTTACCCGGAGCATTCCCTAACAATGGAGCTGCAGATATAATCACACCTCAGCTAGAAAACACCTCAAGCGCTTTTAGAGTCAAAATTGAAGCGGTAGGCAATGTGTATTATACCATGTCTAAAAGAATCAGAATGTATGGTATAAATGTATCTGCTGATGAATTTGAGTTGACTAACTTCAAGTTGTATCCAAACCCAACAAGCGATATAATCAACGTTAGCTTTACATCAGAAAACACTCAAGATGTAATCTTAAAATTATATGATTTTACAGGCAGAGAAGTACAATCTCAAACTGTTGACAACAATGGTGAAATCAATGCAAAATTTGATTTCAACGCTCTATCAACAGGCGTGTATTTATTAAAAATCAAAGATGGCTCACATATAGTAACCAAACAAATCATCAAAAAATAATCAGCCATAAAAATCAAAAAAAGCTGCTTAGTCATTATCGCTAAGCAGCTTTTTTTGTCATTAACCAAATAAAAGTCATTTCATTTAATAACATCATTTCCAAAATATGACAAGATGACACCTATTTACATAATGGCAACACTTTTGATAAACAGTAGACGATAATATTTAGGATGAATTATGAAAACAAACGAAAATAACACAGAAAATCTGGAAGAAAACATTCAGCCAGAAGCTGAAAACGTTGATATAAACACCGATACAGAAAATCAAGAAGTAGATACTACACAAGAAGAACTGCAAAAAGAAAAAGACAAATTTATGCGTCTTTTTGCTGAATTCGAAAACTATAAAAGACGAACTGCCAAAGAAAGACTAGAACTATTTGCAACAGCCTCTGAAGGCGTAATGACAGCTCTTTTACCAATAATTGACGACTTTGAAAGAGCTTTGGCACAAATTAAAGAAGAAGAAGAAAGTCAGCACACAGAAGGTTTTCGCTTAATTGCCAGCAAATTTAAAGATACCTTGATCGCCAAAGGACTAGCCGAAGTAAAAATAGAGAAAGGAGACTCTTTTGACGCTGATATTTCTGAAGCAATTACACAAATACCTGCTGGCGACGACATGAAAGGCAAGGTTGTAGACGTTGTCGAAAAAGGCTATCAATTAGGAGAAAAAATCATCCGATACCCAAAGGTTGTAATCGGACAATAACAGACGGAGCATGAAGAAAGATTATTACGAAATATTAGGATTAGACAAAAACGCAGATGCATCTGCCATAAAAAAAGCCTACCGAAAAAAAGCCATCGAGTTTCACCCAGACAAAAACCCAGGTGACAAAGAGGCCGAAGAAAAGTTTAAACTAGCAGCCGAAGCATACGAAGTACTCGGCGACCCAGACAAGCGTGCAAGATACGACCAATATGGCCACGCAGCTTTTGAAGGCGGGGCAGGCGGATTTGGCGGCGGCGGCATGAACATGGAAGATATATTCTCGCAGTTCGGCGACATTTTTGGCGGCGGTGGATTTGGCGGCTTCAGTGGATTTGGCGGATTTGGTGGCGGCGGAAACGCACGCGTAAAAGGTGGCAATTTGCGCATCAAAGTGAAACTGACTCTCGAAGAAATTGCGACAGGCGTTGACAAAAAAATAAAAGTGAAACGCAAAAAACAAGCCGATGGAGTAACTTATAAAACTTGTAGCCAATGTAACGGCTCGGGGCATATCACCAAAATTTCGAACACTATTCTAGGCCGAATGCAAACCTCAGCACCTTGTCCTTCTTGTAAAGGCTCAGGACAAATGTTAGATCACAAACCTGCTGGCGCAGACAACGACGGGATGATTTTTGCAGAAGAAGTTGTTTCTATAAAAATACCTGCTGGCGTAACAGACGGCATCCAACTAAAAGTTTCGGGCAAAGGCAACGAAGCACCAGGCGCCAATAGCATACCAGGCGATTTGATTGTTGCCATAGAAGAGATTCCGCACGAAACCCTAAAACGCGAAGGCGAGAATATCCATTACGACCTATACATCAGTATTGCCGAAGCCGTTTTGGGCGGATCAAAAGAAATAGAAACATTGACCGGAAAAGTCAGAATCAAATTAGAAGAAGGTATTCAATCCGGAAAAATTTTACGTTTGAAAGGAAAAGGCTTGCCAAGCATCCAACGATATGGCAATGGCGACTTTTTGATTCACATCAACGTTTGGACCCCGAAAAAACTGACAAAAGAGCAAAAAGCATTCTTTGAAAAAATGGTTGATGACAGCAACTTTCAACCAAGTCCACAAAAAGAAGATAAATCTTTTTTTGAAAAAGTCAAAGAAATGTTTGCGTAATAAAAAAACACCTATTATATTTGCGGTACACTTATAAAACGGTGGATTTTCTTTTTCATAGCAATTTTTCCATCCCTGCCATGCGCAGGGATGGTTTTTCTTATACGTTTGGTTTTTTTACGGTGTCTTTTCGAAAATTAGTATCTTTACACCAAATAAAAACTATTGCATGAACAATTCTCTATTGCAAGTCGAGAACATTACCAAAACCTATGGCTCCAAAATCGCCCTAGATGATGTTTCTCTAAATATACCTAAGGGTAGTATATATGGCTTACTTGGACCAAACGGCGCTGGTAAAACATCACTTATACGTATCATCAACCAAATTACTTATCCAGACAAAGGACGTATCTTACTTGATGGCGAACCTTTGCAGGGCAAGCACATCAAAGATATCGGATATATGCCTGAAGAACGTGGCTTGTACAAAAGCATGAAAGTAGGTGAGCAATCGGTATATTTGGCACAGATGAAAGGAATGAGCAAAGCTGACGCTAAAAGGCAACTTACCTTATGGTTTGAAAAATTTGGCATCATGGATTGGTGGGACAAAAAAATCCAGGAGTTGTCTAAAGGGATGGCGCAAAAAGTACAATTTATTGTCACTGTATTACATCAACCTAAGCTTTTGATTTTTGATGAACCTTTTTCTGGCTTTGACCCGGTGAATGCTAATCTGATTAAAGACGAAATTTTGCTACTACGTGACCAAGGGAGTACCATCATTTTTTCTACCCACCGTATGGAGAGCGTTGAAGAAATGTGTGACGAAATTGCATTAATCAATCTCTCAAAAAAGATTATCGAAGGGCCTCTTATTGATGTCAAGAAAAAATACCGAACATTTGTGTATTGGGTAGGTATCAAAACAGATAGACAGAGTGAGCTAAGACTAGCTTTGCAAAATTATCACATCAACGAAACAACTTTTAAGAGTTTGGATAATGATTGGCAGTTTTCGGTAGAATTAGGCGAAAACTCATCTTCAGATTTGCTACAAAAGTTGTTGTCTTTTGGAGAAATCACCCATTTTTCTGAACAAATCCCTACTGTAAACGAAATTTTTATTAAAGCCGTAAGCCGATGAGTGTATTAAACCTAATTATAAAAAGAGAGTTTATTGCCAAGGTGCGCAATAAGTCTTTCATTATCATGACCTTTGTGAGTCCGCTTATCTTTGTCGGTGTTGCGTTTTTGATTGGCTATTTGAGTAACATTCGCTCAGAGGTCAAACACATCGGTGTGCATGACGAGAGCGGATTGTTTATCAACTCATTCAAAAATACCGAATCTTATCAATACGACAATGTTACTGATATTTCGAAAGCCGTAATCAACGATAGTGTAAAAGCCAAACACTGGGAAGGTGTTTTGTTTATTCCAAAAGCTAACAATTACAAAGATTTTGAAAAAGGTGTAGAGTACATCTCAGAAGAAAGTCCAAGTTTAGGCTTTGTCTCACAAGTAGAGAATATCATGAGCAACAAACTCACCAAAATCAATTGGTCTAAGCAAGGTATCGATACTTTACAAGTAGAGTCGTCTCGGGTAGATGTCAATCTCAACTTAGTCAAATCGTCTGGTGAAGAGACCGTTAAAGGACTAAACGAAATCAAGATTGGGCTTGGCGCCACCTTTGGATATATGATTATGATGTTTATAATCATTTATGGAAACATGGTGATGCGTAGTGTAATAGAAGAAAAAACATCGCGAATTATAGAAATCATCATATCATCTGTAAAACCTTTTCAGTTGATGATGGGGAAGATTATTGGTACAACCTTAGCCGGTATTTTGCAATTTGCCATTTGGGCAATCGTAGGTGGTATCATCTTTTTTATCGCACAGAGTTTTTTAGGTCTCAACACTCAATCATTACCTGAAGCCGCTGAGATCGCTCAAAACTCACCCGATGCCTTAGCCAAAGCCAAGTTGTATTTTCAAGAAATCATGTCATTGCCATTAGTCTCAATGTTGATGTATTTTATCATCTATTTTATTGGCGGATATTTTCTGTACAGCTCGGTATATGCTGCCATTGGCGCAGCTGTTGACAACGAAACAGACAGCCAACAGTTTATGTTTCCGGTAATTATGCCATTAATGCTAGCGGTTTACATCGGTTTTTTTACCGTTATCAACGAGCCTCACGGCACTGTGGCCACTATTTTTTCGATGGTGCCTTTTACCTCGCCTATCGTGATGTTGATGAGAATTCCTTTTGGCGTACCTGTTTACCAAATCATACTTTCTATCATCATATTGTTTGGAACCTTTGTTGGCATGGTTTGGTTGGCTTCAAAAATTTACCGAATCGGGATCTTGTCTTATGGTAGAAAACCTACTTGGAAAGAACTTTTTAAATGGTTAAAATACTAATTATCTTATGTCAAAAATATTAATTGTAGAAGACGAAGCAGCAATCCGTAGGGTGTTATCAAAAATATTAAGCGAAGAAGACGAAAGCTACCAAATATTTGAAGCCGAAGACGGCGAACAAGCCATCAAAATGATTACTGATGAAGATTATGATTTGGTGATATGTGATATAAAAATGCCCAAAAAAGACGGAGAAGAAGTGTTGGCTTATGCCAAAAAAATTAAACCCGAAAGCACTTTTGTGATGATATCGGGGCATGGTGACCTAGAGACTGCCGTAAACACGATGCGTTTGGGCGCTTTTGACTACATTTCTAAGCCACCCGACCTCAACCGCTTACTCACTACTGTTCGTAACGCGCTAGACCATAAAACGCTGAAAGTTGAAAACACCATTTTAAAGAAAAAAGTCAGCAAAAAATACCAAATGATTGGCGATAGCAAGCCTATGCAACAAATCAAAGAAATGATTGACAAAGTTGCACCAACAGAGGCTCGTGTATTGGTGACTGGCCCTAATGGTACAGGAAAAGAACTCGTAGCGCACAATTTGCACGAAAAAAGCGACAGAGCCAAGCAACCCTTGGTCGAAGTCAACTGTGCAGCAATACCGGGCGAACTCATCGAGAGTGAACTATTTGGCCATGTAAAAGGCGCATTTACCTCTGCTGTGAAAGATCGCGCAGGCAAGTTTGAGGCAGCTAATAACGGTACATTATTTTTGGATGAGATTGGTGATATGAGCATGGCGGCACAAGCCAAAGTTTTGAGAGCATTGCAAGAAAATGTAATCAGCAGAGTTGGGTCTGACAAAGACATCAAGGTGAATGTACGCGTGATTGCAGCAACCAATAAAGATTTAAAAAAAGAAATCGAAGAAGGACGTTTTAGAGAAGATTTGTATCATCGTTTAGCAGTGATTCTTATCAAAGTACCAGCGCTCAACGACCGTCGAGACGATATCCCTAAGCTGATTAATCACTTTACAAAACAGATAGCTAACGAAAACGGTACAGCAGAAAAAAATTTTTCTGAAAAAGCTATTCAGTTATTACAAAATTATGATTGGACAGGTAATATTCGTGAGTTACGCAATGTAGTTGAACGATTAATTATCTTGGGTGGTCAAGAAATATCAGAAGCTGATGTAAAAATGTTTGCTTCTAAATAAAAAAATATTCAAAAAAACAGCGGTCAATGAAATTCATTGACCGCTGTTGTATTTAAAAAAACCATTATTAAGCTTGCTGATTAGCAATCGCCTCTTTGATTTTTTCTTCTAATTCTTCTTGCAACTCAGGGTTGTCTTTAAGCAAAGATTTTACAGCATCTCTACCCTGTCCTAGTTTGGTGTCGCCGTAGCTAAACCACGAGCCTGCTTTTTTAACAATGTCAAAATCTACAGCCAAGTCTAACACTTCGCCTGCTTTCGAAATTCCTTCTCCATACATAATGTCAAACTCCGCAGTTCGGAAAGGAGGTGCTACTTTGTTTTTGACAACTTTTACACGAGTTTTGTTTCCGATTACATTTTCGCCATCTTTGATTTGTGTCGATTTGCGGATATCCAATCTCACCGATGCATAAAACTTCAGCGCATTACCACCAGTAGTTGTCTCTGGGTTACCAAACATCACCCCTATTTTTTCTCTTAACTGATTAATAAAGAACACTGTACAATGCGTTTTACTAATTGTAGAGGTTAATTTTCTCAAAGCCTGCGACATCAAACGAGCATGTAATCCCATTTTTGAATCACCCATCTCTCCTTCAATCTCGCTTTTTGGTGTCAACGCAGCAACCGAGTCAATCACAACCATATCGATAGCGCCCGAGCGGATTAGATTTTCGGCAATTTCTAACGCTTGCTCACCATTGTCAGGCTGAGAAATAATTAGATTATCAATATCTACGCCCAATTTTTCGGCATAAAAACGGTCAAAAGCATGCTCTGCATCAATAAATGCGGCAATACCTCCAGCTTTTTGAGCCTCAGCAATAGCGTGCAAAGTGAGTGTAGTTTTACCTGATGATTCTGGCCCATAAATTTCTATGATTCTCCCTCGCGGATACCCTAAAACTCCCAAGGCCAAGTCTAACCCTAGTGAGCCCGACGGGATGGCATCTACTTCTTCTACCGCGCTGTCGCCGAGTTTCATCACGGTTCCTTTGCCGTAAGTTTTGTCTAATTTATCTAATGTAAGCTGTAATGCTTTTAATTTTGCTTCTTTTTCTGAACTCATTTCTATTTAATTTGTCTTGTAAATTTAATTCTTTTTTTTGGAATTAGCAAAGCAGATCTGCCAAACATCAATACGCTTTTTTATCGCCCATCATGGCGTTTTTTATGGTTAAAAATATAATTTTTATATCTAGTAACAACGACCAATTTTCGATATAAAAGAGATCGTATTTGATGCGATTGACAATGTCGCTTTTACATTCGATTTCGCCACGATAACCGTGTGTTTGTGCCATCCCTGTAATACCTGGTTTTACAAAGTGACGCACCTTGTATCTGTCTATATCGCTGGCGTATTGATTGGTAAATGTGAGCATATGTGGCCTTGGCCCGCACACCGACATATCGCCCAAAAGTACGTTGATAAACTGCGGCATTTCGTCGATGCTGGTTTTTCGTAAAAATTTGCCAAATTTTGTAATTCTGACATCGTTTTTTTGTGCTTGTAGCAAATCGGCTTGTTCGTTGACAACCATCGAACGAAATTTCAGACACTCAAATTCTTCAAAATACAATCCGTTTCTTTTTTGTTTGAAAAAAACGGGGCCTTTTGATTCTAATTTGATGATTAATGCCACAATCGGGAAAAGCCACGACATCACAAAAACCACGATTATCATCGAAAAAAAGATGTCAAACAAACGCTTGATAAGTTTATTCGGGTATAACTCTAGGGGTGTTTTGTGCTCTGGAATGATCGGTATATATCCATAATATTCGACTTTGGATGGATTGGACAAAATTTCTTTTTTGGAAGGGATATATTTGAGGTTGATAAAATTGTTATCGCAATACAAAATCGCCTCTTGGATTTGTTTTGAGCTAACATCTTTGAGCGAAAGATATATCTCGTCTGGTTTTTGTTCTTCTATTTTTTCTTTGATAATTTTATCATTTGTCAAAGCTGGAAATTGTGCAATCAAATTATAACCATATTCTTTTTGATTATTGAACAAAGTAGCCAATTCATTCGAATTCTTATCTTGTCCAATGATAAAAACTTTTCGTTGGTTACCTCTAAATCTCTTGCGAAAAACTTTCAAACTCAAAAATATACCATACTTGGCTAATCCGATAGTAGTTGAAGTAAAAACCAAAAACCATGCTGTTTTTTCTATATGGATATCGCCTGAAAAAACACCTAAAAAGGCTAAAACGAAAAGAGTTAACAGTAAAAACTGCAACAACAATTTTCGTGCAATCTGGATGAGCTTGGTAAATCTATATACCTCATAGTACTTTGTATAAACTGCGATTATGCTCCAGGCAGCAACCACAGCCAAAATAATAAAAAGTAAGGGCAGGCTAGTCGTATCAGACAAACAATGGTTTATCCAAAACGACAGCAACAAAACATCTACGAATATGGTAATTGGCCGCAAATATTTTGAATACCTACCTATGCTTTTTTTGACCATTTTTACTGGTTATATTTAGAAAAATCTTTGTGTGAATCGTTTCTTAGCTCTTCTGATGATAAGCTACTAAAGTATTCAAAGGTTTTTTTCATTCCTTCGTGTCGAGACACTTTTGGCTCCCAATTAAGTATTTTTTTTGCTAGGCTAATGTCTGGACAACGTTGCAATGGATCATTCTCTGGCAATTCTTTATAAATAATTGGCACATCGGTTTGGGTAAGTTTGACTACCTCGTCAGCAAAATATTTAATCGATATTTCTTCTGGATTACCTATATTTACTGGCAATGCATAGTCAGACAGCAGCAGTTGATAAATACCCTCTACTTGGTCATCAATATAACAAAAAGAACGGGTTTGACTACCATCGCCAAAAACGGTTAATGGTTCGCCTCTAAGCGCCTGCCCAAAAAAGGCCGGGATTACCCTACCGTCGTTAATGCGCATACGTGGCCCATAAGTGTTAAAAATCCTTACTATTCGTGTTTCTACATCATGTACACGGTGGTAAGCCATGGTTAACGATTCTTGAAAACGTTTGGCCTCGTCATACACGCCACGTGGCCCAATGGTATTGACATTGCCGTAATAATCTTCTGTTTGTGGATGCACGAGCGGGTCTCCATAAATCTCTGAGGTCGATGCAATCAATATTCTTGCGTTTTTGGCCTTAGCTAAACCTAATAAATTGTGTGTCCCCAACGACCCAACTTTGAGTGTTTGTATCGGAATTTTGAGGTAATCTATCGGGCTTGCTGGTGAAGCAAAGTGCAAAATATAATCTAACTGACCTGGGATATGGACAAATTTGGACACATCATGGTTGTAAAACTCAAAATTCTCTGACGGAAAAAGATGAGAAATATTGTTGAGATTTCCGGTAATTAAATTATCCATTCCGATAACTTTGTACCCTTTATTGATAAATTTATCACACAGATGTGAGCCCAAAAATCCTGCGGCTCCTGTAATTAAAACTGTTTTCATAAGCGAAAATTAACCTAGCAAAGTTAGTTAAATTTGAAGAATATGTTGATAAGTTTGCGCATAAAATCTGGCACAATAGAGTATTACTTAGCACTGGTTGAGTGTCAAATATTTGGGCAAATTTATTTTTGATTTATTTTTGTTTGATGCTCCCCGAAGAAGAAGTGTCCTTTTCGATAAATTCGGGTGTGTGGTAATAATAAATATCTCCGGATGATGAGGCATTAGCCAACATTTTTTGGATAGGATATACCATCGCAGCACCACTACTCGAAGCTGCTACATCAACATTTTTTGCAGACAAATTGCGTGCATCGACGGTGGCAGATGAGTTTGCTCTAACAATCAAGTCATTGGTTTTTCCGGCGATTAAAACATCGGCGCTGCTGCCTGCATCGATTGCTATTTTATTGGTGTCGATTGCGCCAACTTCAACATCGGCGGTAGAAGAGCTGTCAATATTACAACTCATGGTTTGGATTTTTTCTATTTCGATATCGGCGCTGCTGCCTGCATCGAGTACTGCCTTGTCTGACTCTATATAATCGATAAAAATATCAGCCGTTGATGAGGCGTTTGCTATAAACGTATCAACAAAAATTTCGTCTATTTTTATATCTGCAGAGCTGCTTGCGTCTATATCTACTGATTTTCCTTTAATTTTACCTAACAAAATGTCTCCTGTGCTAGTGGCTTGTATTACCAAATCGTTGGTTTTGATGACTCTATCAGCCTTAATCTCTGCTGACGATGTGGCTTTGAGCCCAGTGATATCTGGCATTTTTACATAAACATGTAATTTTTTTGGGTTTTTTACTGATACATTATCCAAATAAATATGTAGTGTTCCGTTGCTGACCTCGGTGATAATGTATGGTAGTATATTATCATCAGCCTCTACTTCGACATCAAAATCAAGTGATTGCTCTAACTCAACTTTTATAGTATTTGATACTTTGATTTTATCAAAACCTTGTAAATTGTTTCTGTCGTCGGTAGCTATGGTTCCGCTACCTTCAATGACTTCGCCTGAAATGTTACGAGTAATTTCTACACAACTCACAAAAAACGCACTTAGGCAAATTGCCCAACAAATTTTGGTAATTTTTTTCATAAAAAAAGAGTATTATTGATATAAAAAAGGGCGATAAAAAACCACCCTTTTGTTTTGTAAATCAATTATTTATTAATTTTTTCTATTCCCATATTATACAGGGTAAAAGACTGAATATCTGCATTTTCATTAATCATTTGCTCTACAGATTTTCCGGCACCATGCCCCGCATTTACATCAATACGGATGAGCATAGGGCGTTTGCCTGAATATTTTTCTTGCAATTCGGCAGCAAATTTAAAGCTATGAGCAGGTACCACGCGATCATCATGATCAGCTGTAGTAATCATTGTCGCCGGATACTCCACATTAGGTTTTACATTATGCACAGGCGAATATGCTTTGAGATAGTCAAACATCTCTTTAGAGTCTTCTGACGTACCATAATCGTATGCCCATCCTGCACCTGCAGTAAACGTGTGGTATCTAAGCATGTCTAGCACGCCAACTGCAGGCAAGGCTACGCTAAAAAGCTCTGGGCGCTGCGTCATACAAGCACCGACAAGCAAACCGCCGTTTGAGCCTCCTCTGATAGCCAAATAGCCGGGCGATGTATATTTTTGGTCAACCAAAAACTCGGCTGCTGCAATAAAGTCGTCAAAAACATTTTGCTTTTTGAGCTGTGTACCTGCCACATGCCATTCTTTACCGTATTCGCCACCGCCACGCAAATTGGCTACGGCATATACTCCACCGTTTTCCATCCAAACGGCATTAGCTACGCTAAAACTTGGCGTAAGGCTAATATTAAAACCTCCGTAACCATACAAGATTGTAGGGTTTTGCCCATTGAGTTCTGTACCTTTTTTGTAGGTAATCATCATCGGCACTTTTGTCCCGTCTTTTGAGGTGTAGAAAACTTGTTTTGATTCGTAATCGGCAGGGTTAAAATCAATTTTTGGTTTTTGGTATTCTTCTGATTTTCCTGAAGCCAAATCTAATTTAAAAATCGTTGATGGTGTAACATAATTGGTAAAGCTATAGTACAACTCGGTAGCCTCAGCTTTGTCACCAAAGCCAGAAGCCGTTCCAAGACCTGGCAGCTCTACCTCTCTTACTAGCTTGCCGTCATAGTTATATTGTTTAACGACAGACAAGGCGTCTTTCATATAATTCGCAAAAAAGTATCCGCCAGCTTTTGAGAAGCTTACAGTATTTTCAGTTTCGGCAATTACGTTTTTCCAGTTACTTACTGTAGCATTGTTTGCATCGGCAACCACCAATCGTTGGTTTGGTGCGTCTAAATCGGTAATAATAAATAGTTTACCGTCTTTTGCATCCAACACACCGTGTGAGTTGTCCATGTTGTTCACTATGTTTTGGACACCTAAATCATTATTTAAGTTTTTGATATACAACTCATTACCGTAGGTGGCATTGGCAGCAGTGATGATCAAATAGTTTTGATCACTTGTGACAGATCCGCCTACATATCGGCGTTTCATATCGTTACCAAAAATCACTTTATCCTCTTTTTGAGGTGTATTCAACACATGGTAATATAATTTATGCTGATCTGTTTTTGATGACAATTCGCTACCTTTTGGTTTGTCATAGCTAGAATAGTAAAAGCCTTCGTTTTTATACCATGACAATCCACTAAATTTTACATCGACTAGGGTGTCGCCTATCACAGACTTATCTTTGGCGTTCAACACAATTACCTTGCGCCAATCGCTGCCGCCTTCAGATATTGCATAAGCAACCAAACTGCCGTCTTTAGAAAAAGAAATATCGGCAAGCGAAGTGGTTCCTTTCTCCGAAAAAGTGTTTGGGTCGAGAAAAACCTCTTCTTGGTCATTTTTATCTTTTCGGTACAAAATAGATTGATTTTGTAAACCGTCATTTTTGAAATAATAAGTGTAATCGCCCTCTACAAACGGCGCGCCTATTTTTTCGTAGTTCCATTTGCTCTCCAACTGTTTTTTGAGCTGATCTCTATACGGTATTTGGGCTAGATAGTCAAAGGTTACTTCGTTTTGAGCCTTTACCCATTCGCCCGTCTCGGCAGAGCGATCGTCTTCTAACCAATGGTAGGGGTCAGCTACTTGTTCGCCAAAATAAGTAAAGACGGTACTGTCTTTTTTGGACGTCGGGTATTTGAGTTCTTTCGAGGTGTTTTTGTCGCCACAAGATATAATCAAAGAGGCCAACAACACGCCACTTACTAGTTTTTTCATGTTGAGAATATTTGACATTTAGAACAAATATAAGAAAAGACTATCATTTTTGATAGTCTTTTGTGTGGATTGATAAAATATTTATCTGTTTTTACTCTGCAACAATGCTAAAGTTTTGTCTAACGATGGATAAATCAGTATTCTGATCTATTGCTCTTACCTCTATCACATAAGTACCTGACGCCAATGGCACATCGTTTACCTCTTCAGGGATAGTGATTGTATGCCCGGCAGTAAACTCGGTATAAAAACCTGCAATCGCTACTTCTCTGTCGGCTTCAAAGCTATTGGTAGCGTCAATGTCTTCGTTATAAATCATGTATTGATAAACCGCTACACCATCTTGATCTTTGAAAACCATGTGCAAATTCAACACATCTCCTGGGGCAAACACCTCGCCTTCTTCAGGGTTTTCAATGATGATTTCGGGGCCAGAGTTATCTTTTTCGTCTGTTATGCATGATGACAGCAAGAACAAGGAAACCATTAACAATCCAACTGTTGAAAATATTTTTTTCATAATTTATATACTTTTGATTAATCAAAGATAAGACGATTGTTTAATATCCAACCTTTCTATTGATTTTTTTAACAACTTATTAGCGACTATTTGTCTTTTCCGGTAACAGATTCGACTACTTTTTTAATTACTGTAATAATCACAAAAACAATGCCACCCATGGTCAACGAAAAAATGACTTGTCTGACAATGGCTGGCAAATTTTCTAACAAATGATGAAAATAATCTATCTGATGAAGAAAAATCTCACCCGACACCAACAACAAGGCAATTGTACCAATCAACCCTAAAGACTTGATAACCAGAGACAAGAGCTTAATCAACATTTCGCCAATCTTTGCCATAGCGCCTTTATTTTCTGATTTTTCTACCAACTTTAAGCCCAAATCATCCATACGCACAATGAGAGCAACCAAGCCATACACGCCGATAGTTGCAATAATAGCAATCACCGATACGGTAATAATTTGTATTGGCAAATCTTCGCCCGTTACCGTACTCAAAGCAATAATGATAATCTCTACAGACAAAATAAAATCTGTGATAATTGCCGACTTAATTTTTTCTTTTTCACTGACCAATGTAAGTGGTTTATCGGCTGTTTTGCCTGCTGCTTTTTGCTCGTGTTTTCGATGAAAAAAATACCAAATAATTTTTTCGACTCCTTCATAAGCCAAATACAATCCGCCAGCGATCAATACATATTTGATCAAGTCAGGCAAAAAATAATTCAGTAAAAATATAATGGGTAAAATAATTAATTTATTGACAAAAGAACCTTTGGTAATTGCCCATAAAACAGGTAACTCTCTCGAAGCAGAAAAACCTGTCGCCTTCTCAGCATTTACTGCCAAGTCATCGCCTAGCAAACCTGCTGTTTTCTTGGTTGCCAGCTTACTGGCCATAGCTACATCGTCCATCAACATAGCGATATCGTCCAAAATTGCAAAAAAACCTGATGCCATTTATTTAAATTTTTTAATTGTCAAAAGTAAACTTTTTATTATAATGATAAAAAAATCGTTGTATAATTCGTAATTTTAAATCAAAAACATGAACCAAAACAACCTCGATATCGCCTTTGACAAAGCACAAAAAATGCATGAATCTTTTTTGGAGTGGAAAAAAACTGCATTAGAAGACAGAATCGTTGCCGTCAAAAAAATCAAACAAAACCTACTCGACCAGCTCGATAAATACGCTCACGCCATCACCGAAGACATGAACAAACCGATTGCACAAAGCCAAGCCGAAGTAAAAAAATGCGCCTACTTGTGTGATTATTATATCCAAAACGGAGCAAAATTTATCCAGCCACAACCCATCGATACGCAATGGCACAAAAGCTACATTACCTTTGAACCGCTTGGTGTTTTGCTTGGTGTAATGCCCTGGAATTTTCCGTTTTGGCAAGTTTTTCGTTTAGTAATTCCAAATCTAATTTTAGGCAATACTTTTGTAGTCAAACACGCATCTAATGTACCCAAAAGCGCACAATTGTTAGAAGAAGCTATCAATGTAGCCAGTAGCACTATTCCGGTTTATCAAAACATCATTTTGCCTGGCAAAGACGTCTCACAACTCATCGCTCACCCACGGGTACAAGCGGTGTCACTCACTGGTAGCGAAGCAGCTGGGCGAGCAGTTGCAACGGCCGCTGGGCGAGATCTCAAAAAATGTGTACTAGAGCTAGGTGGTAGCAATGCGCTCATTGTTTTTGATGATGCCGATATCCCGCAAGCGGTAAACACTGCCGTAACCGCACGTATGCAAAACGCAGGACAAAGCTGTATTGCTGCCAAGCGCATTCTCGTACATCAAGGGGTTTTTGAAGAATTTTTGGACCAATACACCCAAGCAGTTACCGAATTAAAAACTGGTGATAAGTGGGACAAAAACACCCAAATTGGTGCAATGGCAAGAGAAGATCTAGCTATCGAACTCGAAAAAATAGTAAGCGACAGTGTAGCGATGGGAGCAAAAATCGTGTTGGGAGGCAAACGTCGAGAAGCATTTTTTGAACCTACAATCATGACAAACATCAGCACAGACATGCCTGTTTTTAACCAAGAGACCTTTGGTCCAGTAGCTATCATCACTCCTTTTGCAACAGACGAAGAAGCGATAGCCTTGAGCAATCAATCTGCATTTGGCTTGGGTGTTTCGCTGTTTACAAAAAACATTGACAAAGCCGAAAAACTGGCTTCGCGATTTAATGAAGGCTCAGTTTACATCAATGAGATGACCATTAGCGACCCCGCAGTACCATTTGGCGGAATTAAAAACTCTGGTTACGGACGGGAGCTTTCACAATTTGCCATGTACGAATTTGCTAATATCAAACCAATTATCATTAAGTAAAACTACTTTAATCAATTATTTAACATTTTGTTTTATTTTTTTGGCACAACTGTTGTGTTATAACAAATAAATTAACCATAAAAATAATAAAAGATGAAAAAATTAGTTTTAATGTTGGCCATCGCCATCGGAACAACAGCAGTAGCACAAGAAAGAAAGCCACACAGAAAAATGGTTTCGCCTGAAGCTAGAATGGAAAAAATGACCAAAGAATTAGATTTGAGTCCGAAACAACAAAAAGAGGTCAAAGAATTGTTTGCAGAGCGAAAAGCAATAAATGAAGAAAGGATTGAACGAAAAAAAGACGAGCGCAAAAAAGTCATGAAAGCAAGAAAAGCGGAAATGCAGCGCTTTGACAAAGAATTCAAAAGTATATTGAACGAAAAACAAATTGCTATTTATGACGCTAAAAAAGAAAAAATGAAAGAACACAGAAAAGACAAGCGCGCCCATAGACCTTCTCGAAAATAAAACCAATCAACTAAATATCAGAAAATTAGAGACAAAATCACTTGTCTCTTTTTTTATTGATGATAATTGAACAAGCGAGCCATCAAATAATTTTTACTCTTTATATTTGCAATATGATATCCAAAAACACCATAGACGCAATTTTTGACGCCACTCGAGTAGAAGAGGTAATTGGAGATTTTGTATCTTTAAAAAAATCAGGGAGCAACTACAAAGGCCTGAGTCCTTTTAGCAGCGAAAAAACACCTTCGTTTATGGTGTCACCTGCCAAGCAAATCTGGAAAGATTTTAGCTCTGGCAAAGGAGGCAATGCCGTTTCTTTTTTGATGGAACACGAGCACTTTACCTACCCCGAAGCGTTGAGATATCTTGCCAAAAAATACAATATCGAGATTGAAGAAACCGAGCAAACAGACGAAGAAAAACAATTGATAAACGAAAAAGAAAGTCTGTTTTTGGTCTCTGAATATGCCAAAAAATATTTTGAAAACAGTTTATGGAAAACTGATGAAGGACAATCTGTAGGCCTGAGTTACTTCAAAAACAGAGGTTTTAAACACAACATCATTGAAAAATTCGGTTTGGGTTACTCCCCCGATCGTTGGGATGCGCTCACAGCCGATGCAATCAGCAATGGCTATAAGCTCGATTATCTAGAAAAAACAGGACTCACAGTAGTCAAAGACGACAAAAAATTTGACCGTTTCAAAGGTCGGGTGATGTTTCCTATACAAAGCCTATCGGGTCGAGTGCTTGGTTTTGGCGGGCGAATATTGGGCAACGACAAAAAAATGGCGAAATATCTCAATTCGCCCGAAAGTGACATTTACCATAAAAGTAAAATTTTGTATGGTATTTTTCACGCCAAGCAAGCCATAGCCAAAGAAGATAGTTGCTACCTTGTCGAAGGCTACACCGATGTTATCCAAATGCATCAAGCGGGCGTAGAAAACGTGGTTGCCTCATCGGGTACGGCGCTTACTACAGACCAAATACGACTTATACAACGACTTACCCAAAACGTAACCGTATTGTTTGACGGCGATGCAGCAGGTATGCGCGCCTCGCTAAGAGGTATCGATTTGATATTAGAAACTGGCATGAATGTACGCGTTTGCGCGATGCCAGATGGCGAAGACCCCGATAGTTTAGCCAAAAAATTAACCACTGACGAGTTGAAAGATTTTTTACAAAATCAGGCGGTCGATTTTATTCGTTTTAAGGCCAACTTATTGATGGAGGCCACCCAAAACGACCCCATCAAAAAAGCCAACGTCATCAGAGACATGGTGGAGAGTATCGCTAAAATTCCGGATCGCATCCAGCAAGAAGTGTACGTGCAAGAATGCGCCAAAATAATGGATATTTCTGAAGATGTTTTGTTTAACACCTTGGCACAAATCGGCAAAAAACAATTGCAAGAAGCCAACAAAAAACATCAGCAGCAACAAAAAAACATGGAAGTGGTCAAATCTGACCATCAGCCACAAACGCAAAATCCGAAGATAGATACCAAAGCTATTCTCGAACGCAGAATCATCGAAATTTTGTTGCTTTATGGCAATTATGAAGAATATTTTGAAGAAATGGTATTGGTTGAAGATAGTGAGAACGAAGACGCCAAAATGATACCGCGTAGAATAAAAAGAAAAATTATCGAAAAAATTTACCTTGAATTACACCATGACGAAGTAGAATTTTCGAACCCCGTTTTCAAAGAAATTTATCACCACATCATTGCGTTTTATCAACAACACCAACATTGGAGCTTAGAAAGCTATTTGCCTACGCTATCGCCCGAAATGTCGGCAACGATTACCTCTATAGTGATGGATGAAGAAAAATATCAGCTCGACAACTGGGAAGGCAAAGATATTTTTGTTAAAGCAAAAACAGACAGCTTGTTACAATACATCTCTGAGAATATTTATACCCTCAAATGGTATTTGATCAACGATTTTATCAATGGCAAGAAAAATAGTTTGACTGCAGAAACCCCACCCAAAGACATCCAAGAAGTACTAAAAGACATCAGAGATCACAACAAAATCATAAAAATTATTGCTGATAAATTAGGCAGGGTTTTGTCTAGGTTTTAACTTTTAAATTCGTCTGGAATTACACATACCGGTATCGGGTTCATTTTGTGCTGATTGATGCGGTTAAGTCTTTTGTAAATTTTAAAAACCTCCAGCGCTCTACCCGAAAAATCAGCTTCGGTTTTGCCTTGTTCATCAGCCCACATCGCCTGTTCGAGTTCGTCATAATTAGCCCCTAGCTGGTCTTCGTCTGTGCGGTCATCCCCAAACAATCCGTCTGTTGGCGCAGCTTGCAAAATACTATCAATCACGCCAAGATGTGCAGCGAGCAATCTTACTTCAGATTTCATCAAATCAGCAATCGGACTCAAATCTACTCCTCCATCGCCATATTTGGTATAAAAACCAACACCAAAATCTTCTACTTTGTTGCCCGTACCCGCTACCAAAAGTTGATGAATACCGGCAAAATAATACAAAGTAGTCATGCGCAACCTCGCACGTGTATTGGCTTGCGTAAGCTGCAAACGCTCTTGATGATCTACTTGCACCAAGGTTTGCATCATGGTGTCGTAAGTAGCGGTAAGATCGGCTTGTGCGTGGGAGACGTTAGCATGTTTTTTTTGTAAAAACCTGATGTGGTCTTGCGCACGAATCACTTGGCTAGCTGCCTGATGTATAGGCATTTCTACACACAAGGTGGTCAACCCTGTTTGGGCACACAAAGTCGAGGTCAAAGCAGAGTCGATACCGCCAGATATCCCGACCACAAAACCCTTTACACCAGCATTTTGCGCATATTCTTTGAGCCAATCTACAATATAATCAGTCGTTTGAGCTACTTTAAGATTTGATTTCATATAATTTTCTGTATTTTTGAAACTATAAATTTAAGCCGAATTATAGAGTTATGAAAAAAATATTTCTGATTTGCTCATTAGCCTTGTTGATGGTATCGTGTAATCAATCGTCATCTGTCGAAAAAGAGATTGCTGATATTGAACAAAACGTAGCATTGGTAAGGTTTGACCAAGCCTTTATGAATACCGATGATTTACACCAATTGCGTGGCCAATATCCGTATTTGTTTCCAGAAAATATTTCGATGGACGAATGGAAAAATAAACAATCTGATAGTTTGTATATCGAATTGAACAAAGAAGTTAGTCAGAAATTCGCCGATACAAAGGCGCTCGAAGAAGATTTGAAATCACTTTTTCAGCACATCAGCTATTATTATCCCGAGCAAAACCCATCAAAAGTGATTGCTTTGGTAAACGAGGTTGACGTAGCTTATCGCGCTATTTATACCGACTCTATCAGCTTTATCGCACTAGACAATTATTTAGGCAAAGATCATCGATTTTACGAAGTATTTGACCAATATACCCGCATTGATTTTGACCCAGAAAAAATCACAGTAGATTTGGCCGAAAATTTTTTACAACAAAAAATAAAACTTGCCAACGACCGCATATTTTTATCACAAATTATCGATGCAGGCAAGCTCATGTATGGTTTAGACCTATTGCTACCCAACAAGGCTGATTACCTTAAAATAGGTTACACCCCAGAGCAACTCGCTTGGTGCAAAGCCAACGAAGAGCAAATCTGGAAGTATTTTATCACTAACAAGCTACTGTATGGCACCGACCCGAAGTTGTATGGACGATTTATCCAACAAGCGCCTTTTTCTAAGTTTTACCTAGACCTCGACCAAGAATCTCCGGGCAAAGTTGGTGTTTACCTCGGCTGGCAAATTGTACGTGCTTACATGAAAAAAAATGAAGTAACTTTGCAAGAGTTATCAGTGACCAATTATCAAGAGATATTTGATCAATCTAATTACAAACCTACTAAATAAAATGAGTAAATTACATCAATCAGAAATCAAAATCAATGTAGAACTAGACGAAAACAAAGTGCCCGAAATTCTACGTTGGACAGCGCCAGATGGCGGCATCAAAAACGAAACAGCCAAGGCGATGTTGCTATCGGTTTGGGACCATAAATCACAAGAAACTTTACGTATAGACCTGTGGACCAAAGATATGCCAGTAGACGAGATGAAAAAGTTTTTTCACCAAACACTGACTGCTATGGCCGACACTTTTGAGCGCGCCACCAACGAGACAAATATGGCGAATGACCTTAGAGATTATTGCAACCACTTTGCCAACAAAATGGAGTTGTATAAATAAACTATCTCAATGTTTGATTAATTTGCTCGATATATTCGAGCAAATTTTCTTTTCCGAGTCCACTCTCTGACGAAGTCACAAAGTATGGAGGCATTTCTTCCCAAGCCTCTGCCAATAATTTTTTGCGATAAGCCGCTACATTTTTGTCAATTTTGGCTTTGCTAAGTTTGTCTGCTTTGGTAAAAATAATACCAAAAGGCACTGCGTTTTCACCCAAATAAGCAAAAAAGTCTAAATCTATTTTTTGAGGTTCGTGTCTGACATCAACCAAAACAAATGCAGAAACCAACTGTTTGCGTTTTTCGAAATAATCTGTAATAAACTGCTGAAAAACTTGTTTGGCTTTTTTAGAAACTTTGGCATAACCGTATCCTGGCAAATCGACCAAAAACCAATTTTGATTGATTTTAAAATGGTTGATTAGCTGTGTTTTTCCTGGTCTCGACGAGGTTTTGGCCAATTTGTTTTGCCCTGTCAACATATTGATTAACGAGCTTTTACCTACGTTTGAACGGCCGATAAAGGCATATTCGGGCAATATCTCTTTCGGACATTTGGCTACATCCGAATTACTGATAACAAATTCTGCTTGTTTGATTTGCATTTTATAAATTACTTTTGGTCAACCACTCATCCATAATTTCGTTAAACTCATCAGGATGTTCCATCATGGCAGCATGTCCACATTTGTCTATCCAATACAAGTCTGACTGCGGCAAGAGTTCGTGAAACTCTTCAGCTACTTCGGGTGGGGTAACATTGTCGTTTTTCCCCCAAATAATACAGGCAGGCATGGTTATTTTGGGCAAATCTTTTGCCATATTGTGCCTGATGGCACTTTTGGCAATCGTAAGTGTTTTGATGAGCTTCATCCGATCGTTGAGCGTAGCAAAAACATCATCGATAATCTCTGGCGTAGCTACTGCCGGATCATAAAAAACATCTTGTGCTTTCTTTTTGATAAATTCATAGTCGCCACGACGAGGATAAGAATCGCCCATCGCTTTTTCGTATAAACCAGAACTACCTGTGAGAATCAATGCTTTGATTACCTCTGGATATAATTTTGCCGTTACTAACGCAATATGTCCTCCTAAAGAGTTACCTAACAAGATAACTTTGTCAAAACCTTTGTATTTTATAAAATCGTGTACAAACTTAGCAAATGCCTTTACGTTTGTTTTGAGTAAACTATAAGTATAAATAGGCAACTCTGGCAAAACTACCTTGTAGCCTTTTTTCGGGAAATAATTGGTCACTCCATCAAAGTTGCTCAAACCTCCCATTAGCCCATGTAGGATAACGATTGGCGTACCTTCTCCAACTTCTATATAACGATATTTTCCTTCTTCTTTTAAAATTCTTTCCATCAAGAATTATTATGTTTGTTAATTGCAAATATACAATATTAACCCAAAGCAGATAATTGTATACCATTAATTTTTAGATTATCAAATAGCTGAACCGCATACAAAATTGTGTATAGTGCAGACAAAACCCTATCGAAATAGTTTTATTTTTCAGAAGAGTTTACACTACGTTTGAATAAGCAGCATTTTATTGCAATATAAAAAAACTAGTTTAATTGTTAATCATTTTGTGTAGCTATTTTTAAAATAAAATACTGAGCAAGCGTGCCTAAAATTTAAGTTATCATTAACATCCGTTTATCAGAAATCAGTAAATTTGTATTAATAATAAATGAAAATATTTATCATGAAAAAAAATGTATTAACATTGTTTGCAGTAGCTGCCTTAACACTTACTGCATGTAACGACAAAAAAACAGCTGAGACCGAAGGTGCCTTAGAAACTAACGAAGTAACCGAGGCTTCTATCCAATATAATGTAGATGTAGAAGGATCTCAGATCGAATGGACTGGCGGTAAAGCTACCGGCGGAAACCACAACGGTACTATAAAATTGGAACAAGGAGAAATTTTTGTTGATGGCGGAAAAATAACATTGGGTAAATTTGTTATCGACATGAACTCTATCGAAGTTGCTGACCTTGACGCAGAAAGCGGCAAAGCCGATCTAGAAGCTCACCTTAAAGGAGAAGGACAAGATAACGCCGACCACTTTTTTAACGTTAAAAACTTCCCGACTGCTACTTTCGAATTGGTAAACGTAAAAGATTCTACGGTAGAAGGTAACCTTACTTTGAAAGGAAAAACCAACCCTATCGAGTTTCCTGCAACTGTTACCGTTACAGACAACGAAGTTACTATCGTGTCTGAAAACTTTGACATCGATCGCACAAAGTGGGGTGTTAACTTCCACTCAGGATCTATTGTTAAAGATTTGGCTGGTGACAAAATCATCAAAGATGAGATCACCGTTAAATTTACAATAAAAGCAACAAAATAATTTTTGTTTGTTTGAGAATCACAAGGCCTTTCTTTAATCAGAAAGGCTTTTTTTATTGGCAGACTGATTGCTTTTAATGATTTTTTTCCATTTGATATACCCAAAAATCGCCACGACAAACAAAAACACCGTCAGCCCTACATAAACATACAACTCTTTGTAAATCAATAACGGAATAGAAATAGCGTTGCTAACATTGAGAAAAATCCAATTTTCGAGTTTGCGTTTCGCCAACAACCACATACCTGCCCAAGCAAAAGCCACTGCTAGCGCATCCCAGACGGCAACGTCAGAATCGGTATGGTAATACAGCCAATAAGTCATCGCTGCAAAACACCCTGCCACTATCAGCAATGCCCATTTATAATCTTTGGACGTTGCAAAAGTAATCGTCGCTTGCTGTTGCTGCTTGCCCCAACGCCAGTAAAACCAACCATAAACACTCATGGCAAAATAGTAACCGTTGAGCAAAATATCAGCATATAATTGGCTGTTGTAATACACCCACATACTGATGAGAATAGACACCATACCAAACAAGTAATTGTTGATATTATTCTGTCGCGCCAGCAAAACCTGCACCACGCCAAAGCCTGCACCTACCCATTGTAAACGTTCGAAATCTAAAAAAAAATCCTCCATCATTATACTTTTATAGTTAATCGTGAGAGAGGAGATGTACCGATAAATGTTTGTAAAAAACTTATCCCTACGCTGGCATTATCCAGATCAGGTGTAGAAGACCGCGCTTCTCGGGTATCATCTCAGCCGTTATCAGGCACCCCATTGAGCAGCAAATATAAACATATTTTGGTGTTTGAACACAATTATGCACGCTCTTTGACGTTTGGTTAATTGCATAAAAAATTATCCGATATTCATTTGTTTCAACAGCCGAATTAATATCTTTGCTAAAATTACCCAAAACAATGAATACAACGATTTTAATCATTGGCGCCTGCGGACAAATAGGCACCGAATTGACCATAAAACTTAGAGAATCATACGGCAGCGAAAACGTTATCGCTTCTGACATCAGAAAGGGCAACCACCCTATCTTTGACCAAGGCCCATTTGAGCTACTAGATGCTACAGACCAAGCAGCAGTAGAGGCAATAGTGAACAAACACCAAGTAAGCGAAGTTTATCTAATGGCTGCTTTGCTATCGGCAACGGCCGAGAAAAATCCGGCGTTTGCGTGGGAGCTCAACATGAACTCTCTTTTTCATGTACTCAACTTAGCCAAAGAACAAAAAATTCGCAAAATATTCTGGCCTTCAAGCATCGCTGTTTTTGGCCCTACCACGCCCAAGCAAAACACTCCGCAATACACCATCATGGAGCCATCGACAGTGTATGGCATCTCTAAACAAGCGGGCGAACGCTGGTGCGAATATTACCATAACAAATATGGCGTAGATGTACGATCTATCAGGTATCCGGGGCTTATCTCTTGGAAAACACTGCCTGGCGGCGGCACTACTGATTATGCAGTAGATATTTACCATCAAGCCATCGAAAACAACAAATATACTTGCTTTTTGAGCGAAAATACCGCTTTGCCGATGATGTATATGGATGACGCTATCAAAGCAACCATCGGTATTATGCAAGCTCCGGCAGAGCAAATCAAAATCAGATCGTCATATAACTTATCTGCCATGAGTTTTACTCCGCAAGAAATAGCCCACTCGATTGCCAAAGTGCAAAATGGTTTTGAGATTGATTACGAACCCGATTTTCGCCAGCAAATTGCCGACTCTTGGCCTTCGAGCATAGACGACACACACGCCCGTGAAGACTGGGGCTGGCAGCATGATTATGACTTAGAAACCATGACACGACTGATGCTCGACAATTTGTCTAAACAATAAACCTTTTAAAAACGCCCCAGAAAATAATTTTTGGGGCGTTTTCGTTAATTCTCTTGTCTGATAATAAATTTTTCTTTCTCCAACCAGTACAACAAGGTATCGGCCGGAACATAAGTTTTACTATAGCCACTAACCATTGCTTTTATGAAATATATTGTGTTTTTTAGAAAATAAACCGACAAAACACACAAAATGCAAAAAATTAAGTGTTTTCACAACAATAAAAGCAAGCACACCGTTGTTTTAAAAAAACATTCAACCTTAAAAAAGCTGTATGAGTTACATTAAATCCTCATTTGACACCATCATTACTTTGTTGTTGCTCTGTTGTTTTGGCGCTCAAGCACAAACAAACTACATCATTGATTATGACATTTATTACGACACAGATTTTCCTATGATTAGAGAAGCTCAACTGTTTGTGAATAGTAATGAAGATAAATCTGTTTTTGTAGAGATGTTTGGTACAGAAAAACCTTTTCCTGACAGGCAAGCCACAGACACCTCTGGCAGCTCTGTTGCCAAGAGAAAAAGAGAGAATCCTAATGATTACTACGTAGTAGATAGTGCGAAAAAAGACTTTTATTTCGTAGAAGACTTTTACGCCGAATTGTATAAGGTTGAAGACAACTATTTTACCCACCGCTGGACAATCGATTACAAGAAACAAAAAGAAATCGATGGGTTGAAATGTTACTTCGCAGAAGTATCTTTTAGAGGCCATAAATGGGAAGCTTGGTTTACTACAGAAATTCCGTTGCCTTATGGACCATGGAAACTATATGGATTGCCCGGACTTATCTTAGAAACAAAGAATGAGTCTAGCAGATACCATTTTGTAGCAACTAAGGTATCGACAGTCAAAGAAAAATTTGAATTACCCGACTTTTCACAATTAAAAAAAGTTACCTTACAACAACTTTTAGAAATGGAAGAAGAAAAAATGGAGAGTTTAATTAATCTTTTGGGTAGCGATAGAGGTGCCGAAGTTACAAGCGAACCAACTCCAAAAAAAGATTTAATGGAATTTGATTTCGAATGGGAAGAAGAAAAATAAACATCAACAAAAAATTAGCTTTTTTACTGCTTAGCACAAGACCATAAATGTTAAAATTTATACTTTTTACAACAAAAACTTGACTCGTATTATTATTATTATTGGACTGTCTTAAGTTTCCGGAAAACCAAAAAAGACAGTCGGAGTAAATGCCGCAGCGACTAAAAATTACTGCAGGCATGTCTTTAAAATTTATTAAAATATGAAAAAGTTATTATTTAGTGCTTTGGCTTGTGTAGCTTTTGCAGGCAGTAGCTTTGCTGCTAATGAAATTGTTGTAGAAAACCAACACGAAATCGAAGTAAAAGAAGGTTTTTTGATTAAAAACAATTATACGTTTGAATCCGTTAATTCAACTAACAATTGCTTTGTAAGAGTTGACGTATACGATTCGAGAGGCAGGTTTGTTCGAAGTCACTATTTTTCAACTACAACCACCTCAGAGGCTGACTGTGCAGATTACGCTACTAGTTGTAGAATGCTTGTAAATATGGTTTATAACGACGGCGGTCTTTCTTTATAAGTAAACACATCACAAATTACCTTTTTGTTCAATTGAACAAAAAGGTAATAATAAACTTAATTGCTATGATAAAAAAAATATTAATATTTTCGATTTGTATAATAACTTATTCTTGTTTTTCACAAAATTATATTGCTGATTACACGTTAGTAAGCAATGGTGGCATGCCTCTTAGTTTTCCCTCTTATTTATATATTTCTGAAAAAGGAGAGAAAAGCTTTCTTATTGATTATAGTCA
>JBFHGP010000002.1:0-58003 GCA_041583035.1 Flavobacterium sp. | reverse complement strand
ATTACTTCTCTCGCGTGTATTTTTAGGTCATTAGGGTCGTAATCTTCGATATCCAAAATTTGATTTTTTTGTGCAAAATACTCAACGATTGGTTGTAAATCTTTGTCGCTCAACTCAATGTTTTTTGAATTGACAACGATGTTGTTTTCGTTGAGCATTGGGTAGAGGTATAGCTGAATGTTGTTTTTGAATAATTTACCCAAACCTTCAAAAGCGCCTCCACCAAGGTGTTGGTAATATTTAGAATCAAATATGTTTTCTAAACTATTTGCACCAAGTGCTAGTCCTATCTTTTCAGAGGTATATTGTGAGCAATATTCTGTTACTTTATAGTACTTTTTAAAATTAGAAATCATCACATAATGTCCTAGCGAACAAAGTAGCTCTGCTCGATCAATAAAATCTTGCTCATCGATTTCGCCTTCCATCAGCAAGTTGTTTAAGGTAATCTCAAACATGACTGTGGTTTGTTCTTTGGTGATTTTGTTATGTTCAATAAAAAGTTTAAGTGACTTTTCTAACATATTCATGTTCACCAATGTAACAGGTCTAAAACTCCCTCTTAATAACAACAAATTTTGACGGTACAAAATATTTGCAGGCAGCAAGCTTTTTCCTTTTGGGCCAAAAACAATAGCATTAGAAAAACCTTTTTTGACCAAGTACATGCTCATCAATCTGTTGTCTATATGTGCAAAACGAGGACCCGAAAAGTTGATGGTATCTATCTCTATCTGGTCTTTGTCGATATGGTCATACAAGCTATCAATCAATCTTTTAGGGTTGTTGTGCTGGTAAAATGCACCGTAAATCAGGTTAACGCCCAACACACCAAGTGTGCGTTGCTGTAGGCGAGTGTCGGTTTCTTTGAATTGGATGTGTAAGATAATCTCGTTATACTCACCCTTTGGCTCTACTTGGTAACGAATACCAACCCAACCATGACCTTTAAATTTTTTAGCAAAATCGATAGTTGCTACCGTATTGGCGTAGCTAAAATATAACCTCTTCGGAAACTCGTCGTTATGCAGGCGTTCTTCCATAAGGTTAGATTCGTGACACAACATTTTTTTTAAACGATTTTCGGTCACATACCGTCCGTCTGGTTCTACGGTGTAGATGGCGTCGCTAAACTGTTTATCGTAGGCCGACATAGCTTTGGCAATTGTTCGAGAAGATCCGCCAGCTCTAAAAAAGTGACGTACAGTTTCTTGCCCAGCGCCAATTTCTGAAAAACTGCCGTAAATGTTTTTGTTTAAATTGAGTCGGAGTGCTTTGTCAGAAATCGCAGGTTGATGCTCAATAATTCTGTCTCCGTCGATAATCAAGTCGTTTTCAAAAGCTTTCATAAAACTAAAAATATTTGTCGTATTTTTACAGCATAAAGATACTTCAATAAAATAGAAGATGTCGTAAATTTGTCAAAAAACTATGAAAATATATTTTCTCGGAACAGGAACTTCTCAAGGCATCCCAGTAATTGGTTGCCGTTGTGCAGTGTGTAGCAGTAGCAATTTTCGAGACAATAGATTACGTACTTCTGTTTTTGTTACCTGGGACGAAGTGGTTTTTCAGATAGATTGTGGGCCTGATTTTCGTCAGCAAATGTTGCGTTCTAAATGCCAGTATGTTGACGCTGTGCTGTTTACGCATGAGCATGCCGATCATACCGCAGGTATTGATGATGTCAGACCTTTTTGTTTTATGAAAAAAGGATTTGTTGATGTGTATGCAATGCCACGGGTTTTGGACAATTTACACGCGCGATTTGCTTATGCTTTTGCAACCAAAAATCGTTATCCGGGAGCACCTGCACTCAAATCTACGGCGGTCTATCCTGGGCAATATTTTGCTGTGAACGATAAACAAGTTTTGCCTATCGCAGTGATGCACGGCAATTTACCTATTTTGGGTTATCGTTTTGATAAATTGGCTTATCTCACCGATGTAAAAACCTTGTCTGACGAAGCCATTAATCAGTTACAAGACCTTGATGTTTTGGTGATTAATGCCCTGAGAATCAGCGAGCATCCTACACATAACAATTTGTCTGAAGCGCTTGATTATATCGAAAAAATTAATCCCAAAAAGGCTTATATTACTCACATTGGGCACGATTTGGGCTTGCACGAAGTAGTTCAAAGTCAGTTGCCTGACAATGTTTTTTTGGCTTATGATAATTTGCAAGTGACTTTGTAATTCATCAAAATATGAAAAGAAACGCCAATCAATCATCCGAAATAAAATTACTAAAAATTGACGACCTCAATCAAGAAGATTCGAATGCTCATTTTTATGCCAATACTATTTCTAAACATTTGATTAGCAATCATTCACGAATAGAATCTCACCACAAACATAATTTTTATGCCGTATTTTTGTTTACCCAAGGTACGGGCATGCACGAGATAGATTTTAACCGTTACGAAGTAAAGCCTGGTGCAGTGTTTTTTCTCACTCCAGGGCAAACGCATTGTTGGGATTTGTCGCCAGACACCGATGGTTTTTTATTTTTTCACAGTAGAGAATTTTACGAAACTTATCACGTCAAAACTTTGTTGAGAGATTTTGTTTTTTTTGAATCTTTTCAGACAGAAAAATGTTTTTATCTAAAAGATGAAGAATTAGCAAGAATTTTGCCTTTTTTTGTTGATATTTTACAAGAATATCAAAATAATCAATGGAAAAAAATTCAGCTAATCAATAGTTATTTGGCTCAATTATACATTTGGCTCAACCGCTTTGTATCTGCCAAAAGTTTACTCAACTTTGACGAACTCAAACGTTACCAAACCATCTATACAAGCTTTGAAAATTTGCTAGAAAAACATTTTCTAAATATTCGTAATGCTAGTGAATATGCAAGTTTGCTCAACATTACTCAAAAACACCTCAATAGAGTAGTGAAGTCAATTACAGGCAAAACTACTACGGCAGTAATTGCTGAAAGAGTGATTTTGGAAGCCAAAAGAGAATTGATTTTTTCGCAAAAAACAGTAGGCGAAATCGCTAATGATCTCAATTTTTCGGACGTGTCTTATTTTATTAAATTTTTTAAAAAACACACACCAAATACTCCAGCAGAATTTGCTAAACAAAATTTTGCCAACAAAGATTAATCATCATTGCCAGCAAAGATATTTAACCACATCAAGCGAGAAAGCTTATAATTGACTGTCGATAGCAAAAATGCAATGACTATGACAATGCCAAAAATCGTCCAGAAAGTCCAGTCAAATATCTGTCCTAAAACAATCACCGCAATCATCTCGGCGCTAGTAATGGCGTAGCTTACGTACATTGCACCAAAGTAAAAACCTGTCTCACGGTGAAAAGAATAATCACAAGATTCGCAGCGTTCTTTCATTTTGGGCATTTTGAACAAAAATGGGTTGCCGCTGCTCGAAAAAACTTTTGTTTTTCCACAATTCGGACATGTACCTTTTGCAACTCTTGTTAAATATGATGACATAATAATTGTATTATTTGTTGCAAAGTTATTACATTTACCGATGATTTTAGTAGAATAATAAAGCCTAAAAATGGTATTAATCAGACATTTGTTGATTTTTCTTAATTATGAAAGATAAGTACTTTCACCCGTTTAACTTTGTTGTTGACGAACATTCTTGGCCAACAAAATTTGACTTTTTGACCAATTATCAACCTCGACCTGTGGCAGTTGAGGCAAGCAAATATTTGCAAAACTATATACAAAAACAACATTTGTCTGAGCAAAAAGGTAAAATGTATGGCGTTTTGGTGGTTCAAAATCAAATAGGTGAGTTGGGTTTTTTGGCAGCGTATTCAGGGCAAGAAAAAAATCATGATAGTTTTTTTGTTCCGCCTTTGTTTAACCGATTAAAACAAAACGAATTTTTTATCGAAAACGAGAAAAAACTCAATGCACTCAATGCCGAAATATTTACTGCCGAAAACGATGCTGATTATCTTAAAATTAAAAATCAATTGATTGATTATCAACAACAATTTGCCTCGTCTATTGAAGAAAAAAAGAGGGCAAATAAATTGGCTAAAAAACAAAGAGAAATCAAACGAAAAGAGTTGCAGTTGACAAACGATCAAGAAGGGTTGTCTTTGTTGATTCGTGAAAGTCAACGACAAAAAAGCGAACTACATCAACTCAAAAAATATTGGAAAGAAAAAATTGAACACACACAATCGCTGTTGCAAAAACATCAGCTTCACATCGAGAGTCTTAAAAACAAACGTCAAACACTTTCACAACAAACGCAAAAACAATTGTTTGAGTGTTACAAATGCCATAATATTTTAGGAGATGTCAAAGATGTTTTTACTATTTTTAGAGAACAATTGGCGCAAGATCCGCCAGCTGGCACTGGCGATTGTTGTGCACCAAAATTATTGAATTACGCCTTTAAAAATCAGTTGACACCTGTGGCGATGGCAGAATTTTGGTGGGGAAAATCTCCGAAAACAGAAATCAGAAAGCATTTACATTTTTACCCTGCTTGCCGTGGTAAATGCGAGCCTTTACTCAATCATATGCTGCAAGGTTTGGTGATTGATGATGACCCGATTGTACGCGAAATGACCAATGGCAAACGCATCGAATTGTTGTTTGAAGATGCTGATATTTTGGTTATCAACAAACCTAACGGATTGTTGTCGGTGCCGGGTATAAAAAATCAAAATTCTGTTTTTACTCAAGTGCAAAAAATTTGTCCTAATATCTCAGGGCCTGTGATTGTACATCGTTTAGATTTTGCAACTTCGGGCATCATGGTTTTGGCTAAAAACAAAAAAGTACATCAACATTTGCAAAATCAGTTTGCCAAACGCAAGGTTTTCAAGCGATATGTGGCCAAACTAGATGGTGTAATCGATACAAAAACTGGTGTGATTGAGCTTCCGATGCGTGGTGATTTGCTCGATAGACCTAGGCAAATGGTGTGTTTTAAGTATGGAAAAACAGCCGTTACCAATTATGAGGTGGTCGAGGTGAGAAACAACCAAACCAGGGTATATTTGTACCCAAAAACAGGTCGTACGCATCAGTTGAGAGTGCATATGGCTCATCCACAAGGGCTTGATTGCGCGATTGTAGGCGATAATTTGTACGGACAAAAAGCAGACCGACTATATTTGCATGCCAATCAATTAAAGTTTGTTCATCCGACAACAAATGAACCTATGTTTTTTGAGATAACCCCCGATTTTTAGTAACTTTACTCAAAAATTTTTAGGATGCAAATCATCGAAGTAAATAGCGCTAAGACTGAAAAGCAGTTTTTAGAAGTTCCGTTGTTGATTTATAAAAACGATAAAAACTGGATAAGACCTTTAGATCAGGATATTCAGTCAATTTTTGACGCAAATAAAAATAAATTATTGCAAGAAGGCGGTTTGCACAAACGCTGGATTGTTGTAAATGATAAGCAAATTATTGGCCGGATTGCCGCTTTTGTCAATCCAAAATATAAAGAGAAACAACCTACTGGCGGCATCGGTTTTTTTGAATCGATAAATGATCAAAAAGTAGCAAATTTATTGTTTGATACTGCCAAAAATTGGTTGATAGACCAAGGTATGAAGGCCATGGATGGACCAATTAATTTTGGAGAACGCGACCAATGGTGGGGCTTACTGGTAGAAGGCTTTTATCCGCCGTTGTACCACATGAATTATCATTTGCCTTATTATAAAAAACTGTTCGAAAATTACGGTTTTCAAAATTATTTCAACCAAGAATGTTTTTCTTTACCTTTTGATGCAGAGATGTCTGACAGATTAAACTTTTTGCATCAACGCATCAAACGCACAGGAAAATATAGAGCCGAGCATTTAAAAAAATCAAACATAAAAAAGTATGTGCTCGATTTTGTGAGTATTTATAACGACGCTTGGACTACTCATGGCGGTGGCAAGCAACTCACAGAGCAGGAGGGACACAATATTTTTAACACGATGAAACCCGTTATTGACGAAAAATTGGTGTGGTTTGTCTATCACGAAGATAAACCGATTGCTTTTTGGGTAAATCTACCAGATTTGAATTATTATTTTAAACGATTGAACGGAAAATTTGGTATTTGGCAAAAATTAAAGTTGTTGTATTTACTCAAATTTGTCAACAACCCAAAAGCTGTAGGTATTGTTTTTGGCGTTGCGCAAGAATTTCAGAATAGAGGGATAGAAGCTTTTATGATTATCGAAGGACGTAAAGTGATAAAAAGCGAACTCAATTATAATCAATATGAGATGCAATGGATTGGTGATTTTAACCCAAAAATGGTAAAAATTGCCTACGAATTGGGCGCTAGTGTGAGTAGAAAACTCATCACTTACCGTTATATGATTGATAAAAACATTCCGTTCGAGAGACATCCAATTTTATAAAAAAATATTAGCATGGATAAAAAAGAAATATTAGCCCGCTATAACAAAATCAGTAAAAATACATTAATGGAAACCTTAAATATCGAATACATCGATGTAGGTGAAGATTTTTTGGTAGCAAAAATGCCTGTGAATCCGGTGGTTCATCAACCGATGGGCTTGCTACATGGCGGTGCGTCAGTGGCCTTGGCTGAGAGCGTTGGGAGTGCTGCATCAATCATGTTTGTCGACCCAGAAAAATATGAAGTACGCGGCATAGAAATTTCGGCTAATCACCTCAAAAGTAAAAGAACAGGCGAGGTTTTTGCTACTGCACGGATCATTCATAAAGGCCGAATGTTGCATTTATGGGAAATTAAAATCAAAGATGAAAACGACCAAATGATTTCGCTTTGTAAATTAACCAATATTATTTTGCCCAAAAAATGATGCAAAAAATAGAGGAGTGGCTCGATAAAAAACTTCCGTTTGTGGTGTATCAAAAACCCAACAAACGCTTGCGTACTGCCTGGTTTCAGACTGATAATCAGTTGTGTATTTCTGAAAAACTAGACCGTAGTTGTTTTGTTTTTGCTCCGTTTGAAGGTGTGAAAAAAGTGGTTTTTTACCCAGAAAATTGTACCATAATTACTGATAATTCTGATTTTTCTGTTGAGTTTCCTATAGATAAAAATAGTCTGTTAACAACTAATGAAAACATCAAGAACAATCACCTAGCGTTGGTACAATCGACCATACAAGCCATACAATCAGGTGAATACGAAAAAGTAGTAATTGCACGACGCGAAAAAGTATCCGTCGAGGCAAACAATTATGCCAATTATTTTTATCGATTGCTCAAAAAATACCCAACAGCATTTGTCTATTGGTTTTATCACCCACAGGTAGGTATGTGGATGGGGGCAACGCCAGAACAGTTGGTAAAAATTAATCAAAAAAAACTCCAAACCGTAGCTTTGGCAGGCACGCAAATCGACCAAGGTATACCATTGAACGAAGTCGTTTGGGGCGAAAAAGAACAACACGAACAAAAAATTGTCACTGATTTTATCGTAGAAGCACTCCGACCGTTTGTTGCTTCAACTGATTGTAGTCGCCCAGCAACCAGTAAAGCAGGCACTTTGTTACATATAAAAACAATTATCAATGCTCAATTGACAAATGAGCACAAAGCCTATCAAGCCATTGAGGCTTTGCACCCAACGCCAGCATTGTGTGGCTTTCCGCAACAAAAATCCAAAGATTTTATCATTGCAAACGAAGGTTTTTCTCGTGAATATTATGGCGGATTTTTGGGCGAATGGAAATTTGATGAGCTTACCACTGCAGAAAAAAGTGATTTGTATGTAAATTTGCGTTGTATGAAACTACAAGCCAACGAAGCATTTTTGTATTTGGGTGGAGGTATCAATCACGATAGCGACCCATTGAGTGAGTTTAATGAAACGGTAAACAAAAGTAAAACCATTAAAAGTATTTTATGAAACTAGATATATTGGCCTTTGGCGCTCATCCTGACGATGTAGAACTGGGCTGTGGCGCAACCATTGCCAAAGAGATCGCCGCTGGCAAAAAAGTAGGTATTGTAGATCTCACACGTGGCGAGTTAGGCACACGAGGATCGGCCGAAATTAGAGATGAAGAAGCAGCAAAAGCAGCCCAAATATTAGGCGTGGCTGTACGTGAAAATCTACATTTTCGGGACGGATTTTTTGTGAATGACGAACAACATCAACTAGCGATTATCGAAATGATTCGCAAATATCAGCCCGAAATAGTGTTGTGTAACGCGATTGACGACAGGCATATTGACCACGGCAAAGGAAGTAAATTGGTATCAGACGCTTGTTTTTTGTCTGGATTGCGTCGTATCGAGACAAAAGTAGATGGTCAATCGCAAGAACAATGGCGTCCAAAACAGGTGTATCACTATATTCAATGGAAAAATATTGAACCCGATTTTGTAGTTGATGTGTCTGATTTTATCGATAAAAAAATTGATGCAGTAATGGCATACAGTTCACAGTTTTATGACCCAAAGTCGAACGAACCTGTTTCGCCAATTGCAACCCAAAATTTTACAGAAAGTATATCGTATCGCGCAAAAGACTTAGGCAGATTGGTTTTTGTTGATTATGCTGAAGGGTTTACAGTAGAAAGATATGTAGCGGTTGATAATTTAAGTGATTTGAAGTAAAAATAAGTAAAAAATGTTTGCGCATCATATATAAATAAGTATATTTGCACTCGTTAATAAAACACGGTGATTGTAGCTCAGTTGGTTAGAGCGCTGGATTGTGGTTCCAGAGGTCGTGGGTTCGAACCCCATCATTCACCCAAAAAAAAGCGATTCACACGAATCGCTTTTTTTGTTGCTTACTTTTTTCAATTAAAAATTAACAATCTCTGTAATTTCTAATCCGTAGCCAATCATTCCGACACGTTTTATCTGCTTAGAATTACTCATCAATTTCATTTTAGAAATATTGAGGTCGTGTAATATTTGTGCACCGATACCAAAATCTCTTTCGTCAATTTCTAATTTTGGTGCTTTAATGAGTTGTTTGTCGGTGGTTTGTAATGCTTTTAATTGGCTCAATCTATTGAGTAGGTCAGTAGAACTAATATTTTTGTCAATAAAAATAATCGCGCCTTTGCCTGTTTGATTAAGCGATTCAAACATGCGCTCGAGTTTGTTGCTATTAGGATTGGTCAAAATATCCAACACATCGCTATTCACCTGTGATGAGTTGATTCTCGTCAAGATAGCTTCTCCATCATTCCACACACCTTTGGTCAAGGCAATATGTATTTTTTTGTTGGTTACTTGATGGTAAGCTCTCATGCGGTAAGTGCCAAATTTTGTTGTCAATTCAAAATCCTCTTTTTTCTGAATCAAACTATCGTGTTTCATACGGTACGCAACCAAATCTTCAATAGAAACGAGTTTCATGTCAAATTTTTCGGCTACTTCTTTCAATTGTGGTAAACGCGCCATGGTGCCGTCTTCGTTGAGAATTTCGACTAATATCCCAGCCGGATTGAGTCCTGCCAATCGAGCAAAATCAACTGCGGCCTCTGTATGACCTGAGCGTCTGAGTACGCCACCTTCTTTGGCAATAAGCGGAAAAATATGTCCTGGTCTGCCCAAGTCTTCTGGTTTTGTTTCGTCTTTCACCAAATATTCGATGGTTTTGGCTCTATCATGTGCCGAAATTCCGGTCGTACATCCATGACCAATCAAATCTACAGAAACAGTAAAAGCAGTATGATGCAAAACCGTATTGTTATGTACCATTGGTTTGAGGTCGAGTTGTTTACATCGTTTTTCTGTCAACGGAGCACAGATGAGTCCGCGCCCGTGGGTAGCCATAAAATTAATCATCTCTGGCGTTACTTTTTCGGCTGCGGCGATAAAATCACCTTCATTTTCACGATCTTCATCATCGACAACGATAATCATTTTTCCTTGACGAATATCTTCAATGGCTTCTTCGATGGTATTTAGTTTTATTTCAGACATAATTATATTTGGGTTGTTTTTTTCTTTTTGAATTGTTTGGCAAACCACGTTTTTACAGCATACCACATATTATCAGCACTAGAGATTCCTCTATCTTTTGTAGCTTTGAGACTAAAGTTGACCGCCAACGGCAGCAAAGCAAATGTGCCTACCCATGCGCCAATCCAGCCCGAGAGTACGTTTTCTTGAGCCAATTTGTAACCAAAAGTATTGATAAAGTGATAAGTGATAAAAATGATAACAGCAAACACGATAGGTAAGCCAATACCGCCTTTGCGAATGATAGCACCGAGTGGCGCACCGATAAAAAACATCAACATACATGAAAAAGCTAAAGCAAATTTGTTTTGTAGTACGTATTCATGGAAATTGATTTCTTTGAGTTTATTTTCGTTGCGGTCGATGTTGTTTTTTACAGAAAACTTGATGCTCTCGGCGTTACTCGCTGCCGATTGATATATTTGTGCCAAACGTTGGTCGCTATCGGTAGAGCGTAATTTTTCTTCACTTTCTACGCTAATGATAGTTTTTTCTTTGTTTTTTTCGAATATAGGTTTTTCTGTACGAATGGCAATATTTTCTGTCTGAGATTTGATTTCTCTAGCCATGTTTGTCCCAAGCGAATCCATTGCTACTCTCAACTCACTTATGTTCAGCATTTTTGCGTTAATATCTACATCTTCTGTGTTTTCTGTAGATTCAAACTGAGACAAATCTACCACGATAGTATATTTCTCAAAATGTGCTTTGGCAAATGGTAAACGGCGTTGTTGTTTAAAACTTTTGGTAGCTACATCTTCATAATAATTGCCATCGAGTAGGTGTAGCTGCAATAAGTTATCTTTGTCATTGCTTTCTAATTGACCTTCGGTAGAGCGTATTACTATACGGTTAATAGCGCCAACGTCCGATTTTATGTGGATAGTAATATTGGAGAGGTCGTTTCCTTTTTCGCCACTTTTTTCGTCCACTTTCATATTGATTTTGCCCAAGTCGTTAAACTGTCCGGCGGCAATAGCCATGGCAGGTTTTGCTTGGATGATATCGTTGCGCATGTTTTTGAATTTGTATTCACTTTTTGGCGCAACTTCATTCACAAACCAAAAAGAGACAAATGACAAACCGATGATAAAAAATATCGGAGCACGCATGGCTTTTTGTAAAGATATACCGGCCGATTTCATGGCGGCAAATTCATAATTTTCGGCAAAATTACCAAAAGTCATGATGGATGAAAGCAAAACTGATAACGGCAACACCATCGAAATCATTCGTGGTGAATAGTAAAATAAAAAACGAGCGACGGTAAAAAGATCTAACTCTTTACCGGCGAGCTCCTCGATATATACCCATACACCTTGCAGTACAAAAATGAAGTACAGAATGGTAAATACAGATAAAAACGATTTTATAAAACTAGATAATATGTATTTGTCTATTATTCTCACTAGCGCAATTAATCAACTTCGTAAACGTAGTAGCCAGGGTAGTTTGCTTTTTTGAACTGAAACTCGCTGTCTGCTATGTTTTGGTTACTTTTAAAAGAGCTTATTGTGAGTGTATTGCGACCCTGATAAGCGTCTATTTCAATAATTTTGTACACCATATTGGTCTTGGTGTCAATACCTATCAACCCACTGTTTTTATTGGTTGATTTGTTTTTTGGTGTCAATTTGATGTACTGAATTTTTTGTCCGTTGCCTAAGCTTTGTTCAATATCCCACTGAAAATTATATTCGCTGGTTTTGAAATAAGTTAGCAAAGTTGCAGGCGTCATGATGCCCAAGTCTTCCGACTGGTTATAAATATTTACTTCTTTGTCTTGTGGGTTGATATTGTAAGTTTTTACTCCGTCATAGATCATGGCTAAATTTTGGAGTTTTACCTTAAATTTTTGTCCCTTTACTTTGATAGACCCGTCAAAATGACTGTTGTCGTTCTGGAAAGAAAAGTTGAAACTATAGTCTTTTAAACTATTGATTTTGTTTTTTGTTTGTTCAAACAATTTGACGGCTTTTTCTGAATTTTGTGCTTGTGTAAAATTCACAGTTAAAACAGTCAAAAAGAGTACGGCATACTTTTTCATAATGGTTTTAATTTTCATTGTTTAAAAATTCTTCTAACGAAATTAAATCTGGGATGTTTACCGCTCTGGCTTTGCTACCTTCAAACGGGCCAACGATACCAGCAGCTTCTAGCTGGTCAATGATCCGACCTGCACGGTTGTATCCGAGTTTTAATTTTCGTTGTAACAAAGATGCTGATCCTTGCTGTGCGGTCACGATTACCTCAGCAGCTTCGCGGAACAACGCATCTCTTTCTGACTTATCTATATCAAGACTCGTGCCAGCTTCTTCGCCCACGTACTCTGGCAGCAAATATGCTTGTGGATAAGCTTTTTGCGAACCGATGAATTCAGTAATTTTTTCGACCTCTGGCGTATCGACAAAGCCACATTGCACGCGGGTTATATCATTGCCTTGGGTGTACAACAAATCTCCACGACCTATCAATTGGTCGGCACCAGGACCATCTAAAATAGTACGCGAATCTATTTTTGAACTCACTCTAAATGCGATACGCGCCGGGAAGTTGGCTTTGATAATACCTGTAATTACGTTTACAGATGGGCGTTGCGTAGCAATAATTAAATGGATGCCAATCGCACGTGCCAACTGTGCCAAACGTGCAATTGGGGTTTCGACTTCTTTGCCGGCAGTCATGATTAAATCGGCAAATTCGTCAACAACCAATACGATGTATGGCAAAAACTGATGACCATTTTCTGGGTTTAGTTTTCGTTGTTTAAACTTGGCATTGTACTCTTTGATGTTTCTTACCATGGCATCTTTGAGTAGCGAATATCTGTTGTCCATCTCGATACACAAAGAGTTTAAGGTATTGATTACCTTAGAGTTGTCTGTTATAATTGCATCTTCGCTATCGGGCAATTTTGCCAAATAATGTCTCTCTATTTTGTTGAACAAGGTAAGTTCTACTTTTTTCGGATCGACCAAAACAAATTTTACTTCAGCTGGGTGTTTTTTGTACAATAACGAGGCGAGAACAGCGTTTAGACCTACTGATTTTCCTTGTCCGGTAGCACCAGCCATTAATAGGTGAGGCATTTTTGCCAAATCAACCACAAAAGTTTCGTTCGAAATCGTTTTTCCGAGTGCAATAGGAAGTTCCATTTCAGCGCTTTGGAATTTTTTTGAACCAATGAGCGACTTCATAGATACTATTGTAGGCTTGTTGTTTGGCACTTCGATACCAATAGTGCCTCGACCTGGGATAGGTGCAATGATACGAATGCCTAAGGCAGACAACGATAATGCGATGTCGTCTTCTAAGTTTTTGATTTTTGAAATTCTCACTCCGGCTTCTGGAATAATTTCGTACAAAGTCACCGTTGGCCCTACGGTTGCTTTGATTTTATCGATACCGATTTTGTAATTATTGAGCGTTTCGACAATACGATTTTTGTTTTCTTCTAACTCTGACTGGTTGACTGTGATACTGCCTGACGAATGATCGGCAAGTAATTCGATGGTCGGAAATTGATAATTCGATAGCTCTAATGTTGGGTCAAATTCGCCAAAATCTTCAACCAATTTATTAGATAGATTTTCGTCGACTTCATCTTCTTCAACAGCTGATTCTATGACAAAATTATCGTCATCATTCCCGTCATTTTTTTCGGGGTTAGTTGTTTTTTCATTGGCAACATCTGCGCTTACATTGAGCTCTATTTCATCAATTTTTTTGTCTAGTTTTTCAGTTTTGTCAGATGGTTCTACTGTTGTTGCTGTAGTTTTTTGTTGCTGTTCTTTTTTGTTGTCAATATCTTGATTAATAGTGTTTTGTGTTTTGTTACTTGTATCTTTACTTAAATTATTTAAAACATTTTCTTTGGTTTTGTTGACAAAGAAAGAAAAGCTCTCGGGAGACAATTTTATTCTAAAAACTAAATAAAATAAGGCAGCAAAAACAATGAGTAATAATGTACCTATTTTTCCTAAATATATTTGTAAATATTGATTGATTTCGAATCCGACCACACCACCAAGCACTGGTGCTTTTTCTCCAAAATAGCCAAATGTCATGGCTAGTATGATGATGGCGAATAAATCCCAAAATAATATTTTTCTGAATCGACTTCCTGAGAAATTTTTATTCCCCAAGTATAACGCAATCATTGCTGAAATTTTCACAAAAATAAATGAGGCGATACCAAAGCCTTTGTAGATAAATAAATCGGCCAAATAAGCACCAAGTTTACCCATCCAGTTTTTTACTTCTACGGTTTTGTCACTCATCGCGCTCACGATATCTTGGTCGTAATTACCGTGTATAAAAAATGAAACAAAACTAACTAGAAGTGCTATGGTGGTTAACCCAAAAATCGTTGCAATGGCATACCTTATTTTCTTACCATTTGTCATTTTGCTTTGACTATTCTTGGTATTTGTTGATTTTTTTTTGGTTGTTGTGTTTTTCTTTTTCACAGACATGGTCTAAAAATTAAAAATTTTTGGCAAATAAATAAACAAGCCGATAACTATAGCAGTAAGCGCTGCAAAGGTAACTGCTCCGGCTGAGATGTCTTTGATAAAACCTATTTTTTTATGGTAATCGGGATGTATAAAATCTGCGGTTTTTTCTATCGCTGTATTTAGTCCTTCGATGGCCAATACCAAACCCAATGCCATAATCTGAAACATCCACTCGGTACGTGAAATCTCAAAATACCATCCGGCAATCATTACCAAGCTACCTATAAATAATTGCGAAATGATACTGTCTTCGGTAGTTGCAAGCTTATACACGCCTTTTATAGCGTATTTAAAACTTTTTAATCGGCCTACCAAAAAAGAGTCTTTTTGCTGGTGCATAATTATTTTTTATAGATTGATAATCGTTTGTCTGATTTTGACTAATTTTTCCATCAAAGACTCAAACTGGTCTAACGGCAACATGTTTGCACCGTCACTCTTAGCTACACTCGGATTGTGATGCGTTTCTATAAAAATTCCGTCTACGCCACAAGCGATACCTGCTTTGGCGATGGTTTCTATCAACTCTGGTCGGCCGCCAGTTACACCACTATTTTGGTTGGGTTGTTGTAGCGAATGAGTGATATCCAACACAGTGGTGGCAAATTTTTTCATGGTCGGAATCCCACGAAAATCTACAATCATGTCTTGGTAGCCAAACATAGTACCTCTGTCGGTTACCATCACTTTTTGGCTATTGCTGTCGTGCACTTTTTTCACCGCATGTTGCATACTCTCGGGGCTCATGAATTGTCCCTTTTTGAGGTTCACCACTTTGCCAGTCTGTGCCGCCGCAACTACCAAGTCTGTCTGTCTTACCAAAAAGGCCGGAATTTGCAATACATCAACATATTGTGCTGCCATCGCTGCTTCGCTGCTTTCGTGGATATCTGTTACTGTTGGAATGTTGAAATGTTGCCCAACTTTTTGTAAAATTGTCAAAGCTTTTTCATCGCCAATCCCTGTAAAAGAATCTATTCGTGATCGATTGGCCTTGCGGTACGATCCTTTAAATATTAGTGGTATTTGGTATCGATTGGTGATATCTACCAATTTTTCGGCAATCTCAAAAGCCATTTCTTCGCCTTCGATAGCACAAGGCCCAGCCATCACAAAAAAGTTGTTGCTGTCTAGGTGTTTGAGGTTTGGTATTTCGTGTAAATTCATTTTCTTTTTTTCTTTTTAGGTTTTGCAGCCGCTTGTGGCGGTGTATAATCTTTGGTTTTGGTCAGGTAAGACAAACCTATGGTAAAGATGATGCCGTACGATAAAGTATCAATTATTCCGTTACGGATATAGCTCGTTAGGTTGATATTCTCTATCAGCATCGCTGCATTACTGTTGTTTTCTTGTAGATATAAAATTTTGTTTTCGAAAAAATCTGGAGCGATAGAGGTGTACATGATGTATTGTGCAATTGGGTTGAGCATCGCTACCATACTGGTCAATAACAGACCAAATTTGAAAGCTTCTTTAATGCTCCAATTGTTTTGGAAAATTACCGATTTTTTTTCTTTGTATGCAAAAAAATAGCAAGCAAAAACCAAACCGTACAAGCCCAAAATACCTAGCAATATTGATGATATTGATTGATTTTCAGGATTGTGAAAGCCCAAAAGTTTTTCACCCAAAAACCACAAAACGGTAAGGCAGGTCATGATAGCAGCCCATTTGATTTCTATGCCTAATTTCTTCATCCAAAAAATTTTCGAAATTTAGCTGTAAAAATACTTCATTTTTCTGGAACCTAAAAAAGAAAACCTTTTAAAGTCATCACAAAATAATGTTATGCAATGATTGTGTTGTGGTTATCTTTTGATTTTGCTAATAAATAAAAAATCCAAAAAGCGATATTTGCATCGTTTGGTAAATATAAATAATGTGTTTTTTGAAACCTAAAGATAGATTTTTAGGAAATATTGACAATAATTAATATAATTGTGGGTAATTTTGAAAAGACAAAAAAGATAAATATTCTATGAAAGATAACAATTCTGCTCGCAATCGTTATATCGACCGAGAAATCAGTTGGTTGAATTTTAACGAACGTGTATTGCAAGAAGCCGCCGACACTGATGTTGCTTTGTTGGACAGAATCAGGTTTTTAGGTATTTTTTCTAACAATTTGGATGAGTTTTTTAGGGTAAGGTACGCTACCATTCGTCGTTTGGCAATGGACAAAAAAGGCAAACGCATTCTCGAAAGCGGGATGGAGGCCAACGAACTTTTGAGTCGAATTACCCAAATTGTTATCGAGCAACAAAGTAAAAGTTTGCATATCTTAGAACAAATTCAAGACAAATTAGCGCAAGAAAACATTCATATCATCAACGAACATCAGCTAGACAAAGAGCAAGAACTGTTTGTCAAAGACTTTTTTACGCACAAAGTCAGTGCCGATTTGGTCACTATTGTGTTGAATGATTTGGCTGAGTTCCCACTATTGAGAGACACTCACGGCTATTTGGCGGTAAAGCTAAAAATGGCAGGGAATAAGCCCGAATCAAAGAAAAAAATAAGGTATGCGTTGATAGAAATCCCGAATCACATCAGCCGATTTGTTGTATTGCCACAAAAAGGCGAAAAACAATCTGTGATGCACCTCGATGACGTAATCAGGTATAATCTCGACCAGATTTTTACCATTTTTAATTACGAAAGCATCTCTGCACATATGTTAAAAGTAACACGTGATGCCGAACTAGATTTTGACTCTGATCTGCACAAAAGTTTTTTAGAAAAAATATCTATGAGCGTGAGAGATAGACGAATAGGAGAGGTAGTCCGGTTTGTTTATGACAAAGACATGGACCGCGATACGCTCGAGTTTTTCTTAGACAAAATGCAAATAGAGTCGATAGATAGTATCATCCCGGGTGGTCGTTACCACAATCGCCGAGACTATATGCGTTTTCCTACTTTGGGACGAAAAGATTTGGTTTTTCAGAAAAAAAATCCGTTGCCAGTAGAAGGCCTAGGTCTCGAAAATAGTATCATTAGCCAACTAAAGAAAAAAGATTATTTGGTACACACACCTTATCAATCTTTTAGTTATGTAGTGCGATTTTTACGCGAGGCTGCGCTAGACCCAAAGGTGACAACAATCAAAATTACCTTGTACCGATTGGCAGAACATTCACAAATCATCAGTTCGTTGATTAATGCTGCCAAAAACGGCAAAAAAGTAGTGGTACAAATAGAGCTTCAGGCACGTTTTGACGAGCGAAGTAACATCAACTATGCAGAGCAGTTACAGACAGAGGGCGTGCAACTTATCTTTGGTGTAAAAGGGCTAAAAGTACATAGCAAAATTTGTGTGGTAGAACGCATCGAAAGCAAAAAAGTAAAATATTATGGATTGATTTCGACAGGTAATTTTAACGAATCTACCGCTAATATTTATACCGATGTTACTTTGATGACTTCACATCAAAAAATCATGAAAGAGGTCAATAAAGTGTTTGACTTTTTTGAAGTGAATTATAAAATACAACGATACAAACATTTGATAACGTCGCCACATTATACTCGAAATCGTTTTAACAGCCTGATAGAAAGAGAAATACAAAACGCTATCAATGGTAAACCTGCGTACATCAAACTAAAAATGAATAGCTTGTCTGACACCAAAATGATTGATAGGCTGTATCATGCCAGTAGAGCAGGAGTAAAAATCCAGCTGATCGTGCGCGGTATTTGTTGTTTGGTACCCGGTGTTCCTGGGATGAGCGACAATATAGAAGCTATAAGTATTGTGGATAATTATCTCGAACATTCTCGAATTTATATTTTTGGCAACAACAACGAACCCGAAGTTTATATATCGTCTGCCGATTGGATGACGCGTAATATTGATGATCGGGTAGAGGTGAGCTGTCCAATATACGATGAAACTGTCAAAAAACAACTACTGGATACTTTTGATAATTATTGGCAAGGCAATGTAAAAGTACGTATTCACGACAAAAAATTGTCTAATAATTACCGACCAATTGTGGATGATAAGCACAGAGCTCAACTCGAAATGTACAAATACTATGAAAATCAATTAGAAGTAAAATTATAATGAATATTAAAAAATATGCAGCTATAGATATTGGTTCGAATGCAATGAGGTTATTGATTACCAATATTTTAGAATATAAATCTGAAATAGTTTTTAATAAAAGTGAAATTATTCGTGTACCGATTCGTTTGGGGCAAGATGCTTTTACGGTGGGCGAAATATCCGAAAAAAATATTGCCCGTATGCAAGACGCCATGCAGGCTTTTCGCTTATTGATGCGCGTATATGGCGTAGAGCGTTATGCAGCTTGTGCAACATCTGCCATGCGTGAAGCATATAATGGCTCAGATTTGGCAAAATATATCAAAGAAAAGACAGCGATTGATATAGAAATTATAGACGGAAAAAAAGAAGCTAAGATAATTGCTAATTCTCAATTGAAAAACCTGATTGCAACTGAGCAAACTTTTTTATTTATTGATGTAGGCGGTGGAAGCACAGAACTCACAATATTTTCTGAAGGTAAGCAAATCACCTCCAAATCATTCAAAAATGGTACGGTTCGTTTACTAAATAATATGGTAAATCAGCAAGTTTGGGACAGTATGGAGGAGTGGATAAAAATCAATACACAGCCTTACAATAATGTAGTAATGATAGGTTCTGGAGGTAATATAAATAAGGTTTTTAAAATGTCTGGAAAAGCTCAAGGTAAAGCTCTTAGTTATGCTTATTTAAACAAACAGTTTAATATGTTAAACAAGCTTACTTATGACCAGCGCGTAACAGATCTCGGACTCAATCATGACCGTGCCGATGTAATTGTACCTGCGCTAAATATTTATCGCCAGGCAATGAAATGGAGTAAGGCAAAAAAATATATGTGCCTAAAATAGGATTGTCTGACGGGATTGTCAAAGCATCATATTTTCAGAACAGCGGCATCCGAATCCATGATTTGGTATAAAAAAACGTCCAAACCAATCACATCTTGATTGGTTTGGAATTTCTTAAAAAATATGTGTGGTATTGTCTATCTTTTCAGCAATATTTAGCTGATGACATGTTACCAAAATTGCCACAAATTCTTCTATCGTCATCTCTTTAGCCAATTGAAAATTAACTTTTTTGAAAGGCTCGTTGATGGCTTCTGTTTGTGAAAATCTTTGCTTAAATGTTTCTGCATCAGGTACCTTGTTCAGATATTTTGTGCTTGGGTCAAAATCAATATCTGTATATTTATCTTTGATATGTTTAAACGGCAATTTTACAAAAGCATTTTGCTTATTCAAGGTATCGCTGTACACCAAATAAATGTCTTTGGTATCTTCGTGCGCACTTTCTTTTTCGTATTTTCGATGAGTAAGTTCTTGTAATGCAGGTAAAACTTCGCCCAAAGTCAGTTCGCGATTGATGGTCAATATCCAATGAGTGTTACCTACTCGATTGGCTTGGTTAAAAACTACTTCGCCTTTCTCATTCTTGTCGATATATACCGGACTAAAATCTGTAATTTCTTTTGTTACTGTGTGATCCAATCTACTGATTTTCATTTCTTTTTCGCATGCAGTAAACAACATTCCGATAGCAACAAAAGCTAAAAATCTATTTTTCATATGTTTTTTGAGTTAATTTTACACATTCAACCGCTTCTCTGACATCATGCACTCGCAAAATATTTGCTCCTTTCATTAAAGCTACTGTATTGAGTACCGATGTACCGTTGAGCGCATCTTTGGGTTGAGTTTCTAAATATTTATAAATCATTGATTTTCTTGAAATTCCGACCAAAATAGGAACCTCTAAATGTTGAAACAATTCCATTTCTCCAAGTAATTCATAATTCTGCTCGAGTGTTTTAGAAAATCCAAAACCAGGGTCAATCACAATATCTTTCACGCCTACCTCGTGCGCTTGATTAATTTTAGTCGAAAAATAACGAAGAACTTCTTTTGTAATATCCTTATAATCAGTTTTTTGTTGCATATTTTGCGGCGTTCCACGCATGTGCATCATAATGTAAGGAGCTTGGTTTTTTGCTGCCACGGCAAACATTTGATCATCCAAACTTCCGCCAGAAATATCGTTGATGATACTCACGCCATGGTCGATAGCTTGTTGAGCGACTTCAGCCCGAAAAGTATCTACAGACAGTATAATATTCGGAAAATTTTTTATCAATTCATCAATTACTGGCAACAGTCTTTCGGTTTCTGTTTTGGCAGTTACAAAATCAGCATTTGGTTGCGATGAATATGCACCTATATCAATAATATCGGCGCCTTCGTTGAGCATTCTTTCGGTCTGTAAAACAGCCTCTTTACGAGAGTTGTGCTGTCCTCCATCAAAAAAAGAATTGGGGGTAACATTGAGTATTCCCATCACCAAAGGGCGTGTAAAATTGAGTAGCTGACCACGACAATTGATACTGTAATTAGAAGGTATTTTCATCTGAAAAAGGTTTTTTACAATTTTTGATGTTGTAAACCATTAGTTTTTGCTAAATTTGAACTTTATGCAAAGATAAAATATATGTCAACACCAGAGCAATTCGATGAAATAATTTCTGTTTGCAGAGCATTATATATCAAAAAATTTAAAGATTATGGTAGCGCATGGCGCATTCTTAGGCTACCTTCGCTAACTGACCAAATTTTTATAAAAGCCCAGAGAATACGTGGGTTACAAGAAAACGAAGTACACAAAATAGACGAAGACGAAACAGCTGAGTTTATCGGAATTATCAATTATGCTGTGATGGCACTTATCCAAACAAAAAAAGGAGTGGCCGCCCAGCCCGATTTGTCTAAAGAAGAAGCAGTACAACTGTATGACGAGCAAATTGCCAAAACCAGACAGTTGATGCTCAACAAAAACCACGATTATGGTGAAGCTTGGCGCGAAATGCGTGTGAGCTCACTGACCGATCTTATTTTGCAAAAGCTATTACGTGTAAAACAAATCGAAGATAATAAAGGTAAAACCATCGTCTCTGAAGGGATTGATGCCAATTATCAAGACATGATTAATTATGCTGTTTTTTCACTAATTTTACTCCAATCTAACTCTAATAATAAGCAATAAATATGAAATTTATCACTCAATTCGCGAGATTATTTGTCGGAATCCTATTTATTATTTCTGGACTTATCAAACTCAATGATCCACTAGGTTTTTCGTTCAAATTAGATGAATATTTTTCAGAATTGGTATTCAATATGCCTTTTTTACAACCTTATGCCTTAGCAATCGCTCTTTTTGTGGTTATCGCCGAAGTAATTTTGGGCGTATTGTTATTGATAGGGTACAAGCGCAATTTTACCTTATGGTCGCTCTTTGCGATGATTGTATTTTTTACATTTCTCACTTTTTATTCGGCTTATTTCAACAAAGTTACCGATTGCGGATGCTTTGGAGACGCCATTCCGCTCACTCCGTGGGAGTCGTTTACCAAAGATGTCGTATTGCTCGTTTTGATATTGATACTCATCGCCGGTCGCAAATACATAAAACCATTATTTAATGTCTCTCAGAGTGTTACAATCAGTGCAGTAAGCCTTGTATTGTGTGGTTTTTTGGGCTATTATGTGCTTAATCATTTGCCAATTTTAGACTTTAGAGCTTATAAAGTAGGTGTGAATATCCCAGACGGAATGGCTTTTCCTGAAGATGCGCCAAAAGATGAATTTGATATAGAATTTTTATACGAAGTAAACGGCGAAACCGTTGCTTATTCGATGGACAATATTGGCGAAATACCAGAAGGAGCTACTTTTATCGAACGTAAAGAAACATTAATTTCTAAAGGATACGAACCGCCAATCCACGATTTTAGTATAGAAAAATACGGAGATAATTATGTAGATGACTATTTGGCAGAGCCCAAAGTTTTGATGATTATCGCTTACGATTTAGACAAAACTGATGTCGAAGGATTGAAAAAAATGGCTAAATTAGAGCAATTGGCTTACGAGAAAAACTACGAAGTAATCGGGCTAACCTCGTCGTCAGAAGAAGTTATAGAGGCGATGAAAAAAGATGCTAATACTGGTTTTGAGTTCTATTTTTGTGATGCAACAACTTTAAAAACTATTGTTCGTGCCAATCCCGGAGCAGTAGTTTTGGAGTATGGTACCATCATTGATAAAAAGCACTGGAACGACATCGATAAGTTAAAACTTTAAGTTTTGGCTAGGTATATTATTCACAAAATAGGCTATGCTTTGCTCACTATGTTTGGCGTGGTGACTGTAGTTTTTTTCTTGTTTAATATTTTGCCTGGCGACCCAGCTAGGATGATGCTCGACCAAAACGAAAACTCTGAACAACTAGCTATTATCAAAAAAAAATATGGTTTTGACCAGCCAGTGTACAAACAATATTTGTATTACCTCAACGATATTTCACCAGTGTCAATTCATAGCAAAAACCCTGATGATTACACCTATTTTTCAGATAAATATAGTGGGCAATCATTGGTAAATACACAGCAATTTTCTTTGGTAGTCAAAACACCATATTTGCGTGAAAGTTTCCAAAAAAATGGCAAACCTGTCACCGACATCATTGCCAACACTTTGCCAAATACAGTTTTTTTGGCATGTTTTGCGATTGGTATTGCGGTAGCGATAGGTTTGGTCTTAGGCGTTTTTTCTGCCTTGTATGCCAACAGTTGGTTTGATAAGTTGATAGCCATAATCAGTACTCTCGGCATGAGTTTGCCTTCTTTTTTTAGCGCAATTTTATTTGCTTGGATATTCGGTTTTGTGTTACACGAATATACTCACCTCAACATGACAGGCAGTTTGTATGAAGTAGACGATTTTGGAGAAGGTGTTTATATAAGCCTAAAAAACAGTATCTTACCAGCTTTTGTTTTAGGTATTCGCCCGTTGGCAGTTGTCATACAATTGATGCGCAACTCGTTGCTAGAAGTTTTTAATGAAGATTATATCCGAACTGCAAAAGCCAAAGGTTTAGGGACAATGCAAGTTGTGTACAAGCACGCGTTGAAAAATGCACTAAACCCAGTAGTGACAGCTTTGTCAGGTTGGTTTGCGTCTTTGCTGGCTGGCGCGGTTTTTGTTGAATATATTTTTGGATGGAATGGTCTCGGAAAAGAAATTGTTGATGCGCTCAACAATCTTGATTTGCCAATAATTATGGGGGCTGTGTTGGTTATTGCAACCACATTTGTCATCATCACAATTTTGGTAGATTTTGTTTATGCTTATCTCGATCCACGAATTAAATTAAAATAATCATGAAAAAAATCTGGATGATACCCGCATTATTAAGCCTTACATTAGTAGCTTGTGATGTCAAAAAAGAAGAAAAAGAGAATACGTCAACAACCGAAAATAACATGACAGAAAACCCAGAACAGTTTAGTGAAATAGCATTAAACAAAGAGTTCGAAACACTTGATGGAGAATTTATCAGCCTCAAAAATATTTTGGCAAAGCACCGAGGCAAAACAGTAGTTATCGATGTTTGGGCATCATGGTGTCCCGACTGCATCAAAGGTTTTCCTGCTTTGAGAGAGTTGCAAAACAACCATCAAGAAGTAGTATTTGTATTTTTATCTTTGGATAAAACCAGTCAAAAATGGAAAGACGCTATCGAAAAATATTCTCTTAAAGGCGACCATTATTATTTGGACGAAACCACCAAAGGCGAATTTGGACAATCTATCGACCTCGATTGGATTCCGCGTTATATCGTAGTTGACCCAGCCGGAAACATTGCGTTAAAAAGAGCAATTGTTGCCGATGACGAAACATTAATCAATACGCTAAACAGCTTACAAACAGCAAAATAAATATTATGAGACACAAAATAGTTGCCGGAAATTGGAAAATGCACAAAGACCTCGACGATACCACTTCTTTTTTGAATGAATTGGTCGAAAAATTACCGCAAGACAAAGAAGTAGAAATCATGGTAGCACCACCATACACCAATTTGTTGATTGCTAGCAAACATCTAGAAGATACCAATATTAGCGTGGTGGCACAAAATATGCATCAGGCTGAAGGTGGCGCTTTTACGGGCGAAATATCTGCGAGTATGCTCGAGAGTGTGGGCGTACAAACCGTTATCTTGGGACATTCTGAGCGCAGACATTATTTTGGCGAAACATCTGCAACATTGGCAGACAAGGTCGATACTGCTATCAAGCACAATATGCGTATTATTTTTTGCATAGGCGAAGAGCTAAAAGATAGACAAAGTAAGCAGTACAAAAATGTAATTTTTTATCAACTAAAAGATGCTTTATACCACTTGCCAAAATCGTCTTGGAAACACATCGTTCTTGCTTATGAGCCCGTTTGGGCAATTGGTACAGGCGAAACCGCAACACCGCAACAAGCGCAAGAAATGCACCAATATATTCGTGAGCAATTGGCTTACCAATATGACAATGAGCTCGCAGATCATATCCAAATTTTATATGGCGGAAGCGTAAAACCTGCCAATGCACAAGAGATTTTTTCTCAACCCGATGTTGATGGCGGATTAATTGGCGGAGCGGCTCTTGCTGTCGATGATTTTGTTAAAATAATTGAAGCTATTTGATATTTATCAATTGACAGACTTTTATAAAACAAAAAATCGAATGTAATTTTACATTCGATTTTTTATTAGAGACTTTTTACTTTTTCAGTTCAATAACCTGAATGTTATCAGTACCATCGGTAGATTTCCACTTTTGATACTTTCTCTTATTCTCGATGATAATCCATGTTTTGGAAAAACTCGAACCCTCACTTTCTATAGAGATATATTGGTCGTCATCCCAAGACCACTCAAAAGGCAGTTGATCTTTTTGTTTGATGCCCATAACAGAATAATCAAGATTTTTCTCACCACTACCATTTTTGTTAAACTCGATAGTTCCGATATTGCTAAGCACAACACTCTCTTGTTGCGGCTTTATACTCTCATAACGGTCAACTGTCCAAGTACCCACAATACGGTGAGCGCACGAGCTAAGTGTGAGCGTAGCAACGGCCATGCCCAAACATAGTTTTAGTGTTTTTAATTTCATAACTTTTTTAAAAATTTAGTTAGACTAAATATACAAAAAATATATGATTTATGCAAATAATTTCATTTATGAAAAAAGAAAACATTCTTGTCTAATTTGATTTCAACCAGCCAGTAAGACTCAGTCGTTGATGCTGGCTTACCAATACCTCATGTGGCAAATCGCTCCTAAAAAACACCATTCGACCGGGCGTAGGTTGTATATCTATGGTGGTGTCATCAGCAAAAATTCTGAGTTCGCCGCCGTCGTTTTCAAACCAATTTTCGGTCAGGTAAAAAACCATCGAAAACTGCCTTTTGTCGTCATTTCTAAAACGGTCTACGTGTTTTTTGTAAAAAGAACCTTTGTCATAAACAGCATATTGAAACTCGAAAGATCGAATACCTGTAAAACAAGTTTTGTTTAGATAGTCGATAAAGTCGTTTACTTTTTTGAAAAACTGTTGCTCTGTTGAGTTTGCCTTAGACGGATCGAGCCAAAATATATGGTCGTTACGCACTGCTGTCAACGTATGCAAATGGTCTTTGTTACCGATACCTGCTTGATGAAAGTTATGATTGGACTGATGCTCTAATAGAGATTTTCGAAGATCAATTAGCTCAGTACTCGTCAACCAATTGTCTACGGATGCAAAGCCTTTATCCAAAAGACCTTGTATCAATTGTTCGTATGTTTTTAACACAATTTACATGGGTAAATTATGCCTCAATAAAGGCCAACAAAAATATTCTTTTTTTTGATTGGTTGTGTTTTTTTGTCTATAAAAATTCAATCACAAAAATTGTTTTTTTTTACTTATATTTGATTACACATTACATCTACATTTTATGAAAAACATCATTTTTCTGTGTTCAGCATTGTTCTTTACAACTTTTGGCAATTGTCAGCAAAAAGAACCACCGATATTATTTGCCGAATATTATGTTGGCGGTGGCGGAGAGTTTGGCGGATATGGAGGACCACTTATAGGCGCAGCACTTAACTATCAACAAAAAAATAATTTTTATACTTTTAGAGTTACAGCGCTTTATCAATACCAATACAACTATGTATATTTGTCGCCATTTACACCATTGCCAGTAATGAAAAAGAAACATGAATTAAATGAATATGCGCTCATGTACGGACGTCGATGGATAAAAAAAGGTTCTTCGTTTAGTGTTTCTACAGGTATCTCGGTTAATAATTTTAAAACCAAATACAGCAACAACAACCAAACTACTGTATCTACTGATGTTTATATGGGTGTACCGTTTGAGCTCAACATAAAATGGTTCAAAGCCCGAAAAAAACCTTATCATATTTATAGTATAATACCGGTGGGCAAACCTACTGCTTTTGGTCACAATTTTGGTTTTAAACTTGTAGGTAATGTGTCCAAACATAGTTATATGGGGATAGGATTGGTCTATGGTTGGGGTTGGCACAAAAAATATTAAGTTTTTAATACCACACATTCAATAATTTTGTTGTGTAACTTTTGTAACACTTCACGTTGGGCAAAATCCCTAATTTTGTCTTACAAAACAAAAAATAACAAAGATGATGGATTTTATTTTAGCGCCTTGGCCGTGGTATGTGTCTGGTGCCTTGATAGCCTTGACGATGTTTGTGCTACTTTTGGTAGGCAAAAATTTCGGAATGTCGGCCAATTTACGGACGTTTTGCACTCTCTGTGGAGCTGATAAAACTTGCGAATTTTTTAAATTTGATTGGAAAAATCAACAATGGAATTTGATGATTGTGATCGGTGCCATCCTCGGCGGGTTTGTTGCTGCCAATTATCTTTCTGACAATCAAGTGCCAGATATTAATCCGCAAACCATAGAAAAGCTACATAGTCAAGGTTTTGAAAGCGCAGGTACTACTTATTTACCTACAGAGCTGTTTGGCAATGACGCTTTTACTGATCCAAAAAACATTGCCTTGTTATTTATTGGCGGACTTTTGGTGGGTTTTGGTGCGAGATATGCCGGCGGATGCACTTCAGGACATTCGATATCAGGTATAAGTAATTTACAGCTTCCGTCACTGATTGCGACTATCGGTTTTTTTATCGGCGGATTGTTGATGGTTCACTTTATTTTTCCTTTAATATTTTAATTGACAAAGCATGAAAAACTTAATTTATATCGTTATTGGTTTCTTTTTTGGAGTGGTCATGTACAAATCTGAGGCAGCATCGTGGTTTAGAATATACGAAATGTTCAATTTTCAATCTTTTCACATGTATGGATTGATGGGCACTGCCTTGTTTTTTGGCGTTATCGGTGTACAAATCATCAAACGTAAAAAAGTAAAAGACATCAACGGACAACCAATTATTATTCCGAACAAAGACAAAAGTATTGCGCGCTATTTGATTGGCGGAATCTTTTTTGGTCTTGGATGGGCGCTTGCAGGGGCTTGCCCTGGACCGATGTTTGTACTCACGGGCGCAGGGTATTTTCCGATATTAATCGTTATTCTAGGCGCAGTATTAGGTACTTGGATTTATGGAATGCTCAAATCAAAATTGCCACATTAAATCATCAAAAAAATGAAAAATTTGATTGAAGAAACTTATGCTAATGTTTTTGAAAAAGAACTCATTGCAGAGATTGCTGAAGCATCTACCATAATCTCTTTCCAAAAAGATGATGTGTTGATAGATATCGGTAAATATATCAAGTCGATGCCGTTGCTTATTAGCGGAGCTATCAAAATTATGCGTGAAGATTTTGACGAAGGTGAGTTGCTTTTGTATTTTCTCGAACGTGGCGATACTTGCGCCATGACATTGGCATGTTGTATGGGAGACAAAAAAAGTGAAATACGTGCTATTGCTGAGCACGATGGCGTAGTAGCTATGATCCCTGTTGGTAAAATGGAGGAGTGGATGGGCAAATACAAGTCTTGGCGTGCTTTTGTTTTTGAAAGTTACAACAATCGTTTTAACGAATTACTTACCGCCATCGACAATATTGCTTTTATGAAAATGGACGAGAGATTGCTCAAATATTTACAAGAAAAAAGCAAGGTTGATAAAACTAGTTTTATCAACAAAACTCATCAAGAGATTGCTTATGAGCTCAATAGCTCACGTGTGGTGATATCTCGCTTACTCAAAGCGCTAGAAAACGAAGGAATTATAAAACTCAACCGAAACTCAATCCAATTAGTTTAAAAAATAGTAAAATCGATTAGTTGATTATTTTTTAGATACATCAATTACCCGCTCTGCGAGATCTTGTTTGGTCAATGTAAGCCTTATCACGCTATCATCGTTGGCTTTTAGGTCGTGAGGTACATTTGGAGCTAATGCAATCAATGCGCCTTTGTTTAAGGTTTTGATTTCTCCATTAACCCCAAAATCAATACTGCCCGCTACGATTTCTACCACGATAGGAAAAGAAGTTTTATGTTCTTTCATGATAGTATTTGCTTGCATTGCTATCCTGATTTCTTTAGTAAAACTTGTTTCGAACAATACGTTTATGACTGGTTTTTTGTCGTTAAAAACAAGGTCTTGGTATATATTGGCTATTTGCATTATTGTTGATTTATAAAGGCTAATTTGTTTTGAAAAATTTGCGCAATAGATTTTGCTCTTTGCTTGGTTTGTTCTGCTGTTTGCCCCGAGAAGAGTTCGTCCATATTTTCGTCAAACAATCTCAACCATCTTTCAAAATGTTTTTTATTTACTGGCAAATTGATGTGCGCAGCAAACGGATTACCTTTATAACTAGCTTCTCCAAAGATGAGAGTAGTCCAAAAACTGTACATTTTTGGCAAATGTGAAGCCCAATCTACTTGCGAAAAATCATTAAAAACATAAGACAACAACTCATCTTGATTCACTTTGGCATAAAAAGAATCGACCATATTTTTTACATCATCTGTAGATGATATGTCATGTTTTTCCATAATCATACCGTTTAATTTTTCTTGTATAAAGGTACAAAATTTTGTGTTAAGTAAATCATAAAAGCAGCTATTGGATATTCTTTAATATCAATTGTTTATAGTTTTTGGCTAGACTAGATGACTCAATATTTGCAAGAATCATTTTGCGGTCTTCATCGATATTACTAGAATATCCCAAAAAAGAGGGAGTATTACGTTGTACCAAAATCCTGACATATCTACCTTCTATATTTTGTGGATTGTTTTTAATAAATTTTTCTAGTTTATTTTTCCCTTGATTAAAATATTTGAGTTTGGTGGTGGGTAAAAACACAAATTCGGCTCTACGCATTATAGCCGATGCTACATAAGGCTCGCTTTGTGGCTTGTTTTGCTCATATTTTTGGATAAATTCTTTAACCTCTTCGTGGGTAGATATATTATGAAAATCTTCCCTCATCTGCGTTAAATCGGTTTGAAGATTGATTGTCAGCGCCATGGTAGCCAAAAACAGCAGTAATTTCATTGTTTAAAAATTAATTTTTATTTTGCACTTACTCCTCGACCTTACTCTATATTGATGTCGTTTTGTTTGGCAATTTCAAAAAATATTTCTTCTTTGCCTTGGTCAATCAATGTTTCGTGCAACGCATTGATAATTTGTATTGCATCTTCTGTATAATCAGAACCTGTATTGGTATAGATAATATATGCTTTAAACATGTAATCTAGAGCGCTTTCTACGTCTTCCAAAATCCAATTTACTTGCCCTAAACCATAATATCCTTCTGGGTTATTTGGATACAAATCTACCAATTGACTGTATGATTTTATCGACAGTTCATATTCTTCCAATAGTCTGTAAACCAATCCGATATTTGCTAAAGCCAAATCACCTTCAGGGAAAATTTCTAACGATTTTTTATAATATTTAACCGCGTTATCAAAGTCTTCGAGCCTTCTATAACAAATGGCCAAATGGTCGTAGGCTTTTACAAAATTTGGATCGTGTTTGACCGAGATAAGAAAACCTTCGATTGCTGCTTCATAATTTCCGTCAATTAACATATCGGTCGAGGTGATAAAGTAACTTTGTGCAGTTTCATTTTCAGAATCTGCATAAAATTTTTCTTTTTTAATATCGTTCGGATTTTTTAACGCATCACATTCACTGGTCAATATTTCATCTATTCTCAACACATAAGCATTGACACCTTCGACAGTAGATAGTTGGTTGGCAATATCAGAATTTTCCGGAATTTCTTTAGTCATTGTATCAGTAATACACGCTAGATAATTATCAGAATTAAGCCCCTCGGTGATGTTAGAAACGCATTCGCAGGCCTTATCAGCAACCTCTTGTTCGTAATTTTTATTTTGAGCATTCACAGTTGTAAAGCCTAACAAAATGGGTAAGTAGTAGTATGGTTTCATGTTTTTTTTGTGAAAATAATGAAAATTATTAAAACGAATTAATTATTTTTCTTTTTTCTATTCTCTTTTTTTTGCTTTCTACATATTGTTCTAACTTGTCAATTACCTCATCAATGGTTTTTTCTGAGTTTTTACTTAACACCTCCAGACGAAACTCGTTTGTATAAATAATCTATATTTTCGATGGTTTCACAATAAAAATGAATTTTACACAGGTCTAAAATCTCTTTGTCTAAGTAAGTAATATCGATGTAAATTTTTAAGATATTCTTAAGACCACCACGGACTCTGAATGTAGAATAATGAAAAATTATGGTGTGAGATTTGTATTGAATTTTTAGATATTCATTGTTCAGCACTTCGCCTTGGTGATATTTTTGTTTAAGTAACTGAAAAATTTTTTCTTTTCTTCGGACAGTAATTTTTGGATCCCTGATTTCTTCTACATAATACATCAGAATAGTAAATCCTAAACAAATTATAGCTACAAAAATTGATAATTGCTCAATAAATAATGTAAAAAGGGCAAACACAAAAGCAAATATCAAAAAGTACTCTAATATATTTTTTTTTAGATTCATTGTCAATGATTAAATCAATAAGTAAATATACAAAAAAAGCAGCTTAGATTATACCTAGCTGCTTCAAAACTAAATATTAAAACTAATTAAAACTCAGCTTCTGTCAGTTGACTGTTGGTTGCCGCCCCAGCCATATTGCCACTTGCTACTGCAAAAGCTACTGATCGCATCGGGCTAGCATTATCGCCACAAGCAAAAACGTCATTTATCGTAGTTTTTTGCATCATATCTACCTTGATGTGCCCTTGCTCAGTGAGTTCACAACCTAGTTTTTCTGCAATTTGGCAATGTTGCTCATAATCTGGACGAGCATAAATAACGGCACACAAATGCTTTTCGCCATCGGTAAAAACAATCGCTTGTACTTGCCCTAATTGCTGCTGAATATGGTCAATTTTTTTCTCTAGAATATTGATGTTGTGCAAATCAAATTTTGCTAACTGTTCGGAAGAAAAATCTGATTTTCTGTTGGTGATTATCGTCAAATTGTCAGTAAGGTTTTGTAACAATTGCGCGTAATGATATGCTATATCACCATTGGCTAAAATCACAGTTTTTTCGCCTTTTACTTCGTAACCATGGCAATATGGGCAGTGAATCACGCTTTTTCCCCAACACGCATCAAAGCCTTTAATATCAGGAAAAACATCTTTAACACCGCTGGCAAAAATTAATTTTTTGGACATAAATGTTTCGCCCGATTGCAGACTGATATCAAAACCGTTGGCAGTTTTTTTGCCGTCAACAGCCAATCCATCTATCCATTTGATGGTCGGATACTTCATTACTTGCTTTTTTGCCTCAGCAGCGATAACACCTGGCACAGCACCATCTTGTGTAATAAAATTATGCGAATGTGGAGTAAATCTATTACAGGGTTTGCTACTATCGATGATAAGCACATCTCTGAGCGAACGCCCCAATGCCATTGCCGATGAGAGTCCGGCGTAACTACCTCCGATGACGATAACATCAAATTGATTATTTTTCATACTTATATTTTAAATTAAACGCAACAATGTTGCAAAAATAATCATTATCTTTGTAGATGCAATCATGTTGCTTTAAATATTTTTAAAATGAAGAAACAAAGCAGAAACACGAAAGCCAAAACAGAAATTCTCAAACTTATACAAACGTCAGATGCTGCTCTGTCACATAGCGAAATTCAACATTTGCTTGATGATTTGTGTGATAGAGTGACTATTTACCGAGTTTTGGATAGGCTGGTAGAGGAGGGGCAAATACACAAAGCACTCACGATAGATGGCAAAATAAAGTATGCAAAATGTGACGGGTGTGACACGGTGCATCATCACAATCACATCCATTTTAATTGCGAAAAATGCCAAACGGTTACTTGCCTTGATGATGTACAACCCTCATTTGATTTGCCTAAAAATTATCAAATCAATCAGGTCAATTTTACAGTTTCTGGTCTGTGTCCGTCATGTGTATGATGTTTTAGATATCGGTTAAGCCTAACTAAGGTTGGCAAATAAATAACAGAAATATACGTTTGACAAATAAAAATGCTATATTTGTTAAATTCTTTTAATTAAAAAGTTATGGACAAAAATCAGAAAGTTGGTATCACCTTTAGTGCGTTTGATTTGCTACATGCAGGACACATCAAAATGTTGGAAGAGGCAAAAGCGCAATGTGATTACCTAATTGTAGGTTTACAAACCGACCCGACCATAGACAGACCACAAAAAAACAAACCTACCCAAAGTGTAGTAGAGAGATATATTCAGCTCAAAGGATGCAAATTTGTAGACGAAATAATTCCGTATGCAACTGAGCAAGATTTAGAAGATATTTTGCGCGCCTTCAAAATAGACGTGCGCATTATCGGCGAAGAATATAAAACCCAAAATTTTACTGGACGTAGTTACTGCGAAAAAACAGGTATCCGTTTCTATTTCAACAAAAGAGACCATCGCTTTTCTAGCTCTGCTCTTCGCAAAGAGGTTGCTGATAAAGAATTGAAAAAAATCAGTTAAATGAAAGGAATCATCCTCGCAGGTGGCTCTGGCACTCGGCTTCATCCGCTTACATTGGCAGTGAGCAAGCAGTTAATGCCTGTTTATGACAAGCCCATGATATATTATCCGTTATCTACCTTGATGTTGGCAGGTATTCGAGAAATTTTAATTATTTCTACTCCAAAAGATTTACCCTTATTCCAACAATTATTAGGTGACGGCTCACAACTAGGCTGTAAGTTTAGCTACGCCGAGCAAGCGCAACCCAACGGATTAGCCGAAGCATTTATCATTGGTAAAGATTTTATTGGAAACGATTCGGTAGCATTGATATTAGGTGACAATATCTTTTACAGTAGCGGCTTGTCTCAATTGTTACAAGGTGCAGCCAAGCAAACAGGTGCTACTATTTTTGCCTATCAAGTAAATGACCCACATCGCTATGGTATTGTGGAGTTTGGACAAGACAATAAGGTGATTTCGATTGAAGAAAAACCTAAACATCCAAAGTCTAATTACGCTGTTCCTGGCTTATATTTTTATGACAATAGAGTAGTGGAATATGCGCAAAAAATAACACCTTCGCAACGTGGTGAATTAGAAATCACAGACATCAATCAGTTGTATTTACAAGACAATCAATTGCATGTGTCAATTTTTAATCGTGGCACAGCGTGGTTAGATACAGGTACTTTTCATTCGTTGATGCAAGCGGGACAATTTGTACAAGTAATAGAAGACCGTCAAGGATTAAAAATTGGTGCAATCGAAGAGGTTGCCTATCGCATGCAATATATAGACAAAGCGCAATTACAAAAACTAGCCAAGCCGCTGTGTAAAAGTGGTTATGGCGAATATCTGATGAATATAGATTAAGTAAAATTATTTATAAAAGCAAAGCCACTTCGTGATTGAAGTGGCTTTGTTGTTTGATGTAATTCAAAATTATTCAGCTTTCTTTTCTAACAAAAAACGATAAATCAATCCGCCTACAATGGCACCAGCAATTGGCGCTACCCAAAACAACCAGAGTTGCGACATGGCTTCTCCTTGCACAAACAAGGCTTGCGATGTAGAACGCGCAGGGTTTACCGATGTATTGGTAATCGGAATAGAAATCAAGTGAATGAGCGTAAGTGCAAGACCAATTGCGATTCCGGCAAATTTACCGTTCGCCCATTTGTCTGTTGCGCCCAAAATCACAATCAAGAAAAAAGCAGTGAGTAAAAATTCGGCCAAAAATGCCGATCCCATGCTAAAACTTCTTCCGGCATAGCCTTCCATCTCATAAAAATTGGTCGCAAACGCTCCTACACCTTCTGTGCTAAATGCGCCTGCACCGTTGAGAATAGTGTACAAACAAGCCGCAGCTGCCGTAGCACCAACCACTTGTGAAACGATGTACGGAACCAAATCTTTGGCAGAAAAACGTCCGCTCATCCACAATCCAAAAGATACCGCAGGGTTAAAATGCCCGCCAGAAATATGCCCGACGGCGTAAGCCATGGTCAAAACAGTTAAACCAAACGCTAGTGAAACACCCACTAGCCCAATGCCAATTTCGGGTACGCCAGCAGCAAATACAGCTGCTCCGCAACCACCAAAAACTAGCCAAAAAGTTCCGAAGAACTCAGCAAGATACTTTCTCATAATAACAATTTTTAAATTTTCTTTAGGTCAAAATTAACATAAAATTTTTAAAATCAAACTTTTGAGTAAATAAAACTCTCTAGTTAATATTCTAATATCCGTTTTATCAATCAAAACGATATGCTTAAATTTGTAGCTTATTATCATTTGACGCTATGCAAAATTATATAGAACAACTCAACGAAGCACAGAGAGCTCCTGTGTTGCACAAAGATGGCCCATTAATCGTAATTGCTGGGGCAGGCTCAGGAAAAACGCGTGTTTTGACCCTGCGAATAGCCTATTTGATGCAGCAAGGTGTAGACGCTTTTAACATATTGGCACTTACTTTTACCAATAAAGCAGCGCGCGAAATGAAAGAGCGTATCGCTAATATTGTGGGTGCATCTGAGGCAAAAAACTTGTGGATGGGAACTTTTCACTCTGTATTTGCTAGAATTTTACGTGCAGAGTCTGACAAGTTGGGTTATCCGTCAAATTTTACGATTTATGACACACAAGACAGCCAACGTCTTATAGGTCAGATAATTAAAGAACGTCAGTTAGACAAAGATGTGTACAAACCCAATCAGGTTTTGCACCGTATTTCATCGTATAAAAATAGTTTGATTACTGTAAAAGCTTATTTTGGCAATCCAGAGTTGATGGAGGCCGATGCGATGGCAAAACGTCCTAGAATGGGCGAAATTTATCAAGAATATGTAGATAGATGCTTTAAATCTGGTGCAATGGATTTTGATGATTTGTTATTGAAAACCAATGAGTTGCTTAGCCGTTTTCCGGAAGTTTTGATGAAGTATCAAAATCGTTTCAAATATATTTTGGTTGATGAGTATCAGGATACAAATCATTCACAATATTTGATTATCAAAGCATTGTCTGATCGTTTTCAGAATATTTGTGTGGTAGGTGATGATGCCCAATCGATTTATGCTTTTCGTGGGGCAAACATCAACAATATCCTTAATTTTCAGAAAGATTATGAAGGAGTTAAAACTTATCGATTAGAACAAAATTATCGTTCGACCAAGAATATCGTAGAAGCTGCCAATAGCGTAATTGATAAAAACCAAACCAAACTAGATAAAGTGGTGTGGACAGCCAATGACGAGGGCAACAAAATAAAAGTGCATCGCTCGATTACCGATGCTGAAGAAGGACGTTTTGTGGCTTCGACTATTTTTGAAGAAAAAATGCGCAACCAGTTGGGTAATGGTGATTTTGCGATTTTGTACCGTACAAATGCCCAGTCGAGAGCGATGGAAGATGCTTTGCGAAAAAAAGATATTCCGTACAAAATATATGGCGGACTTTCATTTTATCAACGCAAAGAAATCAAAGATGTGTTGGCTTATCTTCGCTTGGTGATTAATCCAAAAGATGAAGAAGCATTGGTGCGTGTCATCAATTATCCGACCAGAGGGATTGGTGCAACTACGCTCGAAAAACTCAACATTGCTGCCAATCATTACAAAAGATCAATTTTTGAAATCATAGAACATATAGACAAAATAGATTTGAAAATCAATAGCGGTACGCGCAATAAATTGTCTGATTTTGTAACTATGATTAAAAATTTTCAGGTAATTAACGAAAACCATGACGCATATTACCTTACCGATTATGTGGTAAAAAAGACCGGTTTGATACAAGAGCTCAAAAAAGACGCTACACCAGAAGGCGTGACACGATTAGAAAATATTGAAGAGTTGCTCAACGGTATCAAGGATTTTACAGAGGGTCAAAAAGAAGTGGATGGGGCAAGAGGAGCCTTGTCTGAGTTTATGGAAGACGTGGCTTTGGCTACCGATATGGATAATGACAAATCGGATGATGATAGGGTTGCGTTGATGACGATTCACTTGGCTAAAGGATTAGAATTTCCGCATGTTTTTTGTGTCGGGATGGAAGAAGACCTGTTCCCGAGTGCTATGAGTATGAATTCGCGCACCGAGCTAGAAGAGGAGCGAAGGTTGTTTTATGTAGCGCTCACTAGAGCCGAAAAACAAGCCTACCTTACTTATGCGCAATCGCGTTATCGTTGGGGAAAACTGATTGATTGTGAACCATCGAGATTTATTGAAGAGGTAGATAGTAAATTTTTGGAGTATTTGACCGCACCAGACAGCAATTATCGATATACTGGTGGGTTGAATCCGGATATATTTGGCGAGGTAGATAAATCAAAATTTAGATTGAAAAAACCAGTTTCGGGTACGCCACCAAAACATCATGAATCTACTGAAAAAAATAAATATTCGCACGATATCAGAAAGCTGAAAAAGGTGAGTAGCGCTACTTCGAGCAATACTAGAGTTGAAGATGTTAATCTGTCAGAAGGTCAATTTATTATGCATGAAAGATTTGGTCGTGGAAAGATATTAAAAATAGAAGGAGTAGGAGCAGACAAAAAAGCAGAAATTATATTTGACACTACTGGCGTAAAGAAACTTTTGTTGCGGTTTGCACGTTTAAAAGTAATTGAGTAAATTGTAAAGAAAAAAGATGGCTGAATTTATAAAAATATATCCAGAAAATCCTAATCCGAAAGAGATTGATAAAGTGGTAAAAGTGCTAAAAAACGGAGGTTTAATTATCTATCCGACAGACACTGTGTATGGTTTGGGATGTGATATTACCAACACCAAGGCACTAGAGAAAATTGCCAAAATCAAAAAAGTAAAATTAGAAAAAGCTAATTTTTCGTTTATCTGTTCAGACCTGAGTAATTTGTCTGATTATGTCAAACAAATCGATACCTCGACTTTCAAAATTCTCAAAAGAGCCTTGCCTGGGCCATATACTTTTATTTTGCCTGGTAACAACAATTTGCCTAAAGAATTCAAGAAGAAAAAAACTGTAGGTATTCGTATCCCAGATAACCATATTGTAATAGATATTGTTAAAAAATTAGGCAACCCGATTGTATCGACTTCGATAAAAGATGAAGACGAAATATTGGAATATACAACCGACCCAGAGTTGATTTACGAAAAATGGGACAGCATTGTCGATTTGGTAATCGATGGCGGATATGGCGACAACGAAGCCTCGACAGTGATTGACTTGTCTGGCCACGAAGTTGAGATTATCCGTGAGGGTAAAGGAACTTTGGATATTTTTTAACGAACAAATTTTGTCAAAGCATCCTCAATAATTTGTTTGTGATCAAAGGCGAGAGGCGGCAAATTGTTGAGAGAAAACCATTGTAAAGCTTTGGCATCATCTGCAGCTTTAGCGATAATATTAGTATCAACTTCGGTAAAAAAAGCGATGGTCACCATGTGTCCGCGAGGGTCTCTGTGTGGTGTGCCATAAGCTTTTATTTGTTCGATTTTTGTTGCGATTACATTTGTCTCTTCTTGGAGTTCGCGCAAAGCAGCAGTTGGCAAATCTTCGTGTTCGTCCACAAAACCTCCTGGCAAAGCCCATTGATTTTGGAAAGGTTCGTTTTTGCGTTGAATCAATAAAATTTGTTTTTGATTATCGATTATTCGCATAGTTACGACATCGACAGTGACAAATATTTTTGAGATGTATTCTTTAGCCATGGTTGATATCCGAAATTACAATTAAACATACGGCTAAGATAGCCAATACAAGTCCGATTAGATTTTTTTTGCTGAGTTTTTCCTGAAAGAAAAAATATCCGACTAAAGTACCCAACACGATTACTCCAAAATTCATTCCGGCAAACACCGTAGTTGGCGTTTCTCTAAAAGATTGGTGTGCTGTGAGGTAGAAAAAAATGTTGCAAAAATTTAATCCGCCCAAAATAAGTCCGTACAAAAAATTTTTAACAGTAAAATAATTTTTAACAATATTTAACTTACTGATTATCATTAATTTGGTCACAACAAAACATCCGCCAAAAATATAAAACAGCATGGTTGTGTACGGAAAATCTTCAAAAAGCGCCATTTTTTTGTACAATATATCACAAACTCCATATCCGATAAAAACGAACAATAAATATAAAGAATTTTTGTTTTGATTAGGTTTATTGAGAATTAAAAAAATTGCCAAAAAACCTATGATTAACGCTATAATTTTGAGCGGCGGAACGATTTCGCCAAAAAGCCAAAAACTGCATAATATAGGTATGATTAGCGAAATACGCTGCGCAATATCGGTTTTTATGATTCCAGAATTTTTGATAGCTTTTGGCACCAATAGAAAAACTGTAGGCATTAGTATGATTAAAGGTATAGCGATTGATATAAACTTCGAATGTGTAAAAACTTCTAAAGTAAGTGTTGGTTTAAAAAAAACGTATGATAACACAAAGGCTAGAAAATAGTTAATAGCAATCAAAAAAATATTGATGCTCGTTTTTGTTTTGATGAGTTTGAATAGTATCCCGACAGACACGCTACAAAGGATACTGAGAAAAAGAAATAACATAAGGTGTGTTTTGGTTTATGCAAATATATAAAAGCAAATGATATAAAATAGGTGTTTCGGAATATTCTATTTTACATAATATACATTATAGAACAAATAATACATCTTATTAATACTGTTATTCTGATAAAATTTGTATAAAATGAAATCTAATTTAGGTTAGCAAAATTTTAAAAACTACATTTGCACAGAATTTTTAACCTTATAGATATCGTGGAAAACCCAAAAGCAAATCAATTAATTAAAGAAGTTATTAAACAGGTAGATTCAGACAACGCAGTATATGCAGATATTGCAGGTCAGTTAAAAGAAATCAGAAAGTACGCCTTGGATGAGCAAAACCCAACATTAGTAAAAGCGTTGCGATTATGTGCAGAGCATTTAGAGAATAACGATGATTTTTTGATCCGTATCCCAAATGATGAGCCTATCGAAGACAAAGCTGAAACTAATGATTTTGACCACGACGCCAAAGAAAGTTTGAGTTACTTTTTGAACTTATTATTAGATTTAAATAACAAGCATAATGTTTCAGATTTGAGAGAATACAACAACAAAATGATGAATTATGCTTAAATTATTCAAAATTGTCGGATTTCTTGAAGGCGTTTCATATTTAATTTTATTTTTTAATATGCTGGTAATCAAGAATATAAATATCGACTTATGGAAAACTTTACTTTTTCCTATAGGAATGGCACACGGTTTGCTGTTTGTAGGATACGTAGTTTTAGCAATCATGTTGAAATTTGAAGAAAACTGGAGTATGAAAAAATTCTTTTTGATTTTTATTGCTTCTTTACTCCCATTTGGGACTTTCTATTCAGAAAAACACTGGTTGCCTAAAAAGTTCTAAATAAGAAAAAATAGAGAAAACGTTATGTTAATATATTTTTTTGTATATTTGCATAATAATTAGCAATTTAATTATATACTAAAAAAGAGTAATTATGAAAAAAATGACTTTGCCAGTATTGGCTGCCCTATTTGCAGTTAGTGGCATTAACGCACAAGAGCAGGATTACAACAAATGGTCTATCGACCTAAACGCTGGTGCTACAAAACCAACTACTCCATTCGGAGCTGGTTTTTCAGACACCACTTTCTCATTCATCCACGCTGATGGAGGTGTTCGTTACATGTTCAATAACAAATTTGGTATCAAAGCTGACTTTGGTTATGATTACATGAAAAACGGAGAGGATGCTTCTGCTGAATTCAGAACAAAATATTACAGAACAAGCTTACAAGGGGTTGCCAACCTTGGACGTATCATGAACTTCGAAGATTGGACAAAAATCCTTAACCTTCAAGCTCACATGGGTGCTGGTTACTCATGGATGACTCCAGGAAAAGACAATGTTTACCCAGACGGAATGTATGACAAAGACGAAATGGGACATATAATCTTAGGATTGACAGGTCAGGTAAAACTTGGTCGTCGTGTAGCTTTGAATGCAGACTTTACTATGGTAAACAACATTCGTCAAGACAGAAACTGGGACGGATCTGCAGCAACTGTAGATAGAGGTTTTGACGGTACTTTGTACAACGCAACTTTGGGTCTTTCTTTCTACTTAGGCGGAAACAAAGAGCACGCAGACTGGTTTGCTAAAGAAAGTATGATCGAAGACCGCGTAGCTTCTCTAGAAAATAGAGTTACTGACATCGAAAACAAAATGTTAGACTCTGATGGTGACGGTGTTGCTGATTACCTAGATCTAGAGCCAAACACACCAGCCGGAAACATGGTTGACGTGAAAGGTAGATCTATCGACAAAAACAAAAACGGTATTCCTGATAGCTATGAGCAATACTTTGCAGATAACTATGGTAAAGGACAAACCATGACTAAAGGTGACTCAAACACTGCTAAAGACTTGATCAACGATGGTTATGTAGCTGTTTATTTTGATTTTGATAAATCAACACCTAAAAACTCTGAAGCTACAAACTTCATCTTGACTTACTTGAGAAGCAACCCTAACGCTTCTATCGAAGTTAACGGTTATGCTGACTCTGTAGGTAACGCTAACTACAACCAACGCTTGTCTGAAAGAAGAGCGAAAAACGTAGCTAAGTTGTTGGAGCAAGCTGGAGTATCTAGCTCTAGAATTTCTGTTAACGCTAAAGGTGAAGATACTTCATTAGACGGTAACAACAAAAATGTATCTAAGTTTGCAAGAAGAGTTACTTTCAACGTAAAGTAATTTTAAATACTTAAATATTTGAAAAAGCGAAAGATTAGTCTTTCGCTTTTTTGTATTTTTATACCAAACATTTTACAGACATGCCTTTTCAAATTAATTCTGAATTTCAACCCACTGGCGATCAACCACAAGCAATCAAAACCTTGTCTCAAGGGATTAGAAATGAAGAAAAGTTTCAAACACTTTTAGGTGTTACAGGTTCGGGTAAAACATTCACCATTGCCAATGTTATCAATAATGTGCAAAAACCAACTTTAATTTTGGCACATAACAAAACCTTGGCGGCACAGTTATATGCAGAGTTCAAACAATTTTTCCCCAATAACGCTGTCGAATATTTTGTCTCTTATTACGATTATTACCAACCCGAAGCTTATATTCCGGTCAGCGGTACATATATCGAAAAAGATTTATCAATCAACGAAGAACTAGAGAAATTAAGGCTTAGCACTACCTCTGCCCTTTTGTCTGGTCGCAGAGATGTTATAGTAATATCTTCAGTATCATGTTTGTACGGTATTGGTAATCCTACCGAATTCAAAAAAAATGTAATTACTGTAGAGACAGAACAGCAGATTACCCGTACAGATTTACTCCATCGATTGGTCCAAAGTTTGTATGCCCGTACCGAGGTGGAGTTTTTACCAGGTAATTTTAGAATCAAAGGAGATACTGTAGAAATTTTCCCCGCTTATGCTGATAATCCATACAGAATTATATTTTTTGGCGATGAAATTGAAGAAATAGAAGCCTTCGATCCGCAGACAATGGCCGTTATTGAGCGTTATCCGAAGCTGAATATATATCCAGCCAATCTATTTGTAACTTCACCAGATGTTTTGCAAAATGCCATTTGGGATATCCAACAAGATATGGTCAAACAGGTAGATTATTTCAAATCTATTGGCAAACATCTCGAAGCCAAACGTGTAGAAGAACGCACAACTTTTGACCTCGAAATGATGCGAGAATTGGGCTACTGCTCAGGTATCGAGAATTACTCTAGATATTTAGACCAACGCATGCCAGGTACTCGTCCCTTTTGCTTACTCGATTATTTCCCAGATGATTATTTAATGGTTATTGACGAAAGTCACGTGACTATCCCACAAGTACACGCCATGTATGGGGGCGATCGTTCGCGCAAAGAAAATTTGGTAGAATACGGCTTTAGACTTCCGGCTGCCATGGATAATCGTCCGTTAAAGTTTGAAGAATTTGAGTCGTTACAAAAACAAATCATTTATGTATCGGCTACGCCTGCTGATTACGAACTACAAAAATCCGAAGGCGTATATGTTGAGCAAATTATTAGACCCACTGACCTACTCGACCCAGTAATAGAAATTAAACCAACAGCCAATCAGGTTGATGATTTGATAGAAGAAATAAGAATGCGTGAAGAGCTTGACGAACGTGTTTTGGTAACTACTTTAACCAAAAGAATGGCAGAAGAATTGACCAAATACTTTACCAAAGCAGGTATCAGGTGTAGATATGTTCACTCTGATGTAGATACGCTCGAACGAGTCGAAATTATGCAAGATCTGCGCAAAGGATTGTTTGATGTATTGATTGGTGTAAACTTGTTGCGTGAAGGATTAGACCTACCTGAAGTTTCGCTAGTTGCGATTCTCGATGCAGACAAAGAGGGATTTTTGAGAAGCGCTCGCTCGCTTACGCAAACAGTTGGGCGTGCTGCCCGTAACGTTAATGGTAAAGCGATAATGTATGCCGATAAAATTACGGCAAGCATGCAAAAAACCATCGATGAGACCAATTATCGAAGACAAAAACAGATGGATTATAACCATAAACACAACCTGAAACCAAAACCACTTAACAAAAAAATCGAAGGATCGGTGATTAATAACGTTTCTTATATAGAAAAATACGGTAAGGAGAAAAAAATACTCGATCAAGTGGCTGAGACAGAAATGGCTTACCATGCAAAGGTAGATTATGATAAGTTAATTAGAGAAAAAAGAAAAGCCATGGAAAAAGCTGCAAAAGAATTGGATTTTATCAAAGCTGCCGAACTTAGAGACGAAATTAAAGTATTACAAAATTTAAAAAATAAAAAAAAATAGCATGAGATTAATCGACTTAGCACATACCAATAACTTATCGTTAGAGAGTTTACAAAGTTTTATCTTTGATTTTGGGGTAGATATCAATCAAGTGATTGACAATCATTTGAAACTGCAAGAAGGTTTTATCAACTTTGTCAAAAACAACGAAGATTTTTTAAAAAAATATTGCAAAGATTATGGCAAACCAAAATCTATCGACGAGATTGCTAACACAATCAATGGGCACCCTGATGAAGTTATAGCTTTTTTTAAACGAAATGGTTTGCAAAATATCGATAAAGAAACTTTTAAAACCAGTGTTTCTAGCTACTTAATTCATATTTATTTGGGGGGCAATTATGATTTTATTTATGATGATTTGAAAAAAATTCAATCTTCAACCCAAAAAACATTAGTAGGATATAGTGATCTATTTTTTCATATCACTGGCCTGTTGGAGCCTTTTATTACCCCAAACCAGCTTAGTCAATGGGGAATATCAAAACCTTCGGGAATGATATTGTACGGACCACCAGGAAGCGGTAAAATATTTTGGGCAAAAAAAATTGCTGATTTGATTGGTTACGAATTTGTTCATCTTTACCAAGATTATTTTAATCTCGAAAATGGTAGTCAAAACGGTAAAACTCAGTTCAACGATTTTTTAACAAAAAAACTTAAAGAGCCAAAAACATTGTTGTTTGTTGAAAATTTTGACGAAATTATGGGAAAAAACAAAAACAAGATGTCTTTGCAAGCGATTAATATGATTAATGCAGTAGCTCGTCATATCCAAAAAAATGTACACTCAGAAGTTGTGGTTGTAGGCTCGGCAGAAGTTCTGTCTGCTATCAATGACGAAATCATAGCTCCTGGAAGATTTGACCTCCACATTCCTATTTTTCCACCTACAGAAGATGAACGCACCCAACTTATCTTGCATCATATGACTAATCAATTGGACGAAAACTCTCCGTTATTAGCTATTCTCAAAGATAATAAAGCAGATCAAAAAGAATTTTGGAGAAGTGTGGCTGTACAAACAAAGCTATTTTCTAATACTATGTTGATCGATTTTACACAAGCGCTGAAAAAACGTATCTACAGTTTGTATCGCAAAAACGATAAGCGAAAGATTATCATTTCACCTCAGTTGATGTCTATCGCTTATACAGAAACACGGGCCAAACTTACTCCTGATTACTTGACCCAATGCGCCAAATTTGCGGTTGACGCAAAACATAGTGTCGGTGCTGATTTTCCGCATCGATTTTTAGAAATGGAAATGGAATTTGATTTTTATAAAGAAAAGAAAGAACCTGCTCAAAAAATTGGTTTCAAAAGCGTTACAGAAGATACTATCAATCCGCAAAACGAAAAAAATAACGGCAACACAAAAGATTAAAAACAGCTTAGCGATATGCAATATTTCATCGAAGTTATCATTCCGCTAAAAGTACCCAACACTTTTACTTATCAAGTATCTGAGACCGAGTTTAATTATTTAAACATCGGTTTTCGGGTCGCTGTACCATTCGGTAAAACAGGTATTTATACTGCATTGGTGGTAGACAAGCATCATCAACCTCCGTTAAAATATCAAGCCAAAGAAATCATAGAAATTATTGATAAACAGCCTATTGCAACACCTATGCAAATCAACTTTTGGCGTTGGATTGCAGATTATTACATGTGTACACTAGGTGAGGTTTTCAGGGCTGCAATACCCAACGCAATGTTGCTTGAAACCGAAACTTTGATAAAATACAATACTAATGAATCTGTTTTGTTGACTGATTTGTCAGACCAAGAATATTTGATTTACGAAGCATTACAACAACAACCAGTACTGACAGTCAAAGAGATTGTAAAAATCACCAATACACCAAAAGTGTTGCCTATTTTACAAAGCTTGATGCAAAAGCAGCTTATCAATTTGCAAGAAGAAACCAAAGAGAAATACAAACCAAAGCTGGTCAAATACATCAAATTGCATGAAAAATATAGCAAACAAGTAGGTTTAAAAAATTTACTCCAATCAGTTAAAACAGAAAAACAAAGACAAGTAGTTTTGCGTTTTTTCCAGTTAAGTGCAAACAACCCCAACCCTATTACTATCAAAGAATTGGCAGAAAAAGCTAGCGTCACAAAAGCAGTGATTAACAATTTGATAAAAGATCAATTTTTTGAAGCTTACACACTGGCACAAGACCGTGTAGTATTTGATGATAATGATTTAATTAATATATCGTTAAGTGATATACAACAAACTGCCCTGTCTGAAATTCAACAAAAGTTTCAACAAAAAGATATTCAGCTGCTACACGGAGTTACTGGGTCGGGCAAAACCGAAATTTACTGTAAGCTAATTGACCAATATCTGCAAAAAAATCATCAGGTATTATTTTTGTTGCCAGAGATTGCACTGACAGCGCAGTTGGTGCAAAGATTAACGGCTTATTTTGGCAACAAAGTAGTGGTTTATCATTCAAAATATACCGAAAATGAACGTATTGAGGTGTGGAATAATGTGTTGAATCAAAACGAAAATGCACAAATTATCATTGGCGCTCGTTCGGCTATTTTTCTACCATTTGCAGACCTAAAATTGGTTATTGTCGATGAAGAACACGAAGCCTCGTACAAGCAACAAGACCCTGCACCTCGTTACCAGGGTAGAGATTTGGCTATTGTTTTGGCCAATATGTCACAAGCAAAAACCCTTTTGGGCTCTGCCACGCCAAGTTTAGAAAGTTATTACAATGCCTACCAAGACAAATACGCGCTTACACTGCTCAGCAAGCGATATGGAAAAAGCGTAGTACCTCAAAGTGAGTTAATTGACCTCAAAGAAACGTACAAGAAAAAACAAATGACTGGGCATTTTTCAACTCATTTGATAGAAGAAATTAAACAGGTATTAGCCAAAGGTGAGCAAGTAATTTTGTTTCAAAACAGACGTGGTTTTTCGCCTGTTTTGGAGTGCCATAGTTGCGGTCATGTGCCTCAGTGTACGCATTGCGATGTAAGTTTGACTTATTATAAACGCAACGATGTACTCAAATGTCATTACTGTGGTTACACGATTGCCAAACCCACGCATTGCCATGTTTGCTCGAGTGTGGATGTGAGCACCAAAGGCTTTGGTACAGAACAAATTGAACTCGAATTGCATCAAATTTTTCCGGAAGCAAGAGTAGCCAGAATGGATCAGGATACGACACGTGGTAAATTTGCCTTAGAAAAAATTATCGATGCTTTTAAAAATAAAGAAATCGATATTTTGGTAGGTACACAAATGTTGGCCAAAGGATTAGACTTTGACGATGTTACTTTGGTAGGTATTCTCAATGCAGACAATTTGTTATACTATCCTGATTTTCGCGCACACGAACGTGCTTTTCAGTTACTCACGCAGGTTTCGGGTAGAGCAGGCCGCAAAGACAAAGAAGGTAAAGTGCTTATCCAAACCTATAATCCGTTACATTCTGTCATCCAGCAAGTGCTCAATCATCGGTACAAAGAGATGTTTAAAGAACAAACGCAAGAACGTTTACAGTTTCACTATCCGCCATTTTATCGGTTGATAAGAATACAACTCAAACATGCTGATTATCAAAAGGTAAAAGAAGCTTCTGATTGGTTGGCACAAACTTTTAGAATGCAAATTCCGTCTGAAGTGTTAGGCCCAGAAGAGCCATCGGTAAATCGTATCCGCAACCAATATTTGCGTAATATATTGGTAAAAACGCCGATTAATCAATCGATAAAAAATACCAAAACCCAAATCAATAAAGCCTTAAAAACCTTTGAAGCAATTGGCGTTTATAAAGCAGTCAAAATAACGGTAAATGTAGATTTTTATTAAAAAAAGCCATGAACAAATTATCCGTGGCTTAATTCAATTTATCAATACTAAAATATCTTTAGATTGATTTATTCAATGATTATTTTTTGTAAAAAGGTGTTTTTACCACTTTTGCAGCTACATCATTTTTACGAATTCTAATAAAAATTTCGCTATCTACTTTGCTGTTTTCGATGGTTACATACCCCATGCCGATGCCTTTTCCTACAGTTGGTGCCATAGTACCCGAAGTCACATGACCGATGTTGTTGCCGTCTTTGTCTACTATCTCGTAACCTTGGCGCGGCACACCTCTACCTTCCAATTCGAAGCCTACCAATTTACGAGTAACACCTTCTTCTTTTTGTTTTTTAAGGTTTTCTGCATTTACAAAATCTTTGGTAAACTTAGTTACCCAGCCTAGTCCAGCTTCGAGAGGCGAAGTGGTGTCGTCGATATCGTTGCCGTATAAACAAAAGCCCATTTCGAGACGCAAAGTATCACGTGCAGCCAATCCGATAGGTTTGATACCGTAAGATTCGCCAGCTTCAAATACTTTTTTCCACACCTGCTCTACTTCGTCATTTTTACAATAAATTTCGAATCCGCCCGAACCTGTATATCCTGTTGCCGAAATAATAACATGCTCAATGCCTGCAAAATCGGCCACTTCAAAACCATAAAAAGGGATAGAAGACAAATCTACAGAGGTCAAGCTTTGCATCGCCTCTACTGATTTTGGTCCTTGAATGGCTAACAAAGCATAATCGTCAGACAAGTTGCGCATTTCTACGCCCATGTCGTTATGTTGGCTAATCCATGCCCAATCTTTTTCGATATTAGACGCATTTACTACCAACAAATATTGATTTTCTTTGATTCTGTAAATAATCAAATCGTCAACAATACCGCCCTTGTCGTTGGGCAAACACGCATATTGTGCTTTACCAACTTTGATTACTGAGGCATCGTTAGAGCTAACTTTCTGTATCAAATCGAGCGCTTTGTCTCCGGTCAACAAAAATTCTCCCATGTGCGAAACGTCAAAAACGCCAACGCTGTTTCTCACAGTTTCGTGTTCTATATTTACTCCTTCGTATTGAACAGGCATATTAAAGCCAGCAAACGGAACCATTTTTGCGCCTAAAGCCTCGTGTATATGTTGTAAAGGTACTTGCTTCATGATGTAATTGATTGTTTTTATTTTGCAAGCGAATGTACTTATTTTTTCATTTTCTGGCAAGTTTTGCTTCATTTTTGATTGGTCAATAGATAATTGTTTAATTTTGAAAAAAAAATACCTAAATGAGTTGGCAAAAATTTATATCGACAGAGCAACAAAAACCTTATTTCAAAACACTGCAAACTTTTATTGATGATGAATACCAATTGGCCACGGTATATCCGCCCAAGTCTATGATTTACAGTGCATTTGAAGAATGTGCGTTTGACGAGGTAAAAGTGGTGATTTTGGGGCAAGACCCTTACCATGGTTTTGGTCAGGCACATGGGTTGAGTTTTTCTGTCAATGATGGTGTTCGTTTTCCGCCTTCGTTGCGCAATATTTTGCTCGAAGTAGAGCAAGACACGGGCAGCCCCTTCCCTATTTCGGGCAATCTCACTCGCTGGGCTAGCCAAGGCGTTTTGTTGCTCAACGATGTGCTCACTGTGCGTGAAAGTAGCGCGGGCAGTCACCAAAAAAAAGGTTGGGAAAACTTTACGCAGGCAGCCATAGAAAAAATTTCGGAAGAGAAAAAAGGGGTGGTATTTATGCTCTGGGGCAACCATGCACAGCGAAAAAGCAAAATTATTGATGCCAACAAACATTTGATACTCACCGCTGGGCATCCATCGCCGATGAGTGCCAACAGAGGTTTGTGGTTTGGTAACAAGCATTTTAGTCAGGCCAATAGTTATTTGCAGCAACAAGGTTATGCTACTATTGATTGGTAGAATAATTGATATAAAAAAAACGCAAAAACCGTTAATGATTTTTGCGTTTTTTTGTGACCGCGGCAGGATTCAAACCTGCAACCTTCTGAGCCGTAATCAGATGCGCTATTCAGTTGCGCCACGCGGCCTATTGCGTTATTGCGGTGCAAATATAGGCAAAATATTGTTCGTGCCAAATGTTTCTGTAAAAAAATATAAAATTTTATTTGGTTTAAATCATAGATTATCGCGAAATTTGCTCACTATCACGACAATAGGCAAAATGAATTATTTTCAATTTTTTTTTCAATCTTCAAATCAGCATGGGGTTCACTCGCCGTTTGTGTACAATTATTTGACTCAAGCACTCTATCGACCACATAGAAGTACGAGTACTCGAAAAAAACATTTTGTCACACAAACCATTCAATATTTTTCACCTAATCATATTACTGATTTTACTCGTGGTGATTTTTTGCCTAACAACCAAGCAACAGATATGGCGATTTTGGATGCCAAACACTGTAATCATTCAACCATAGATCATTTAGTACATCATTTTCACAACGATTCTGTGGGGGTGATAACACATTTACATCAACACAAAAAAGCCATTGATTGTTTACAGAATCATGACAAAATCACCGTGGTTTTACACTTTTATTGGTTTGCCGTTTTTTTTATTCGTGAAGAACAACAAAAAGAAATATTTATTTTACGCTTGTAATTTGTAACAATTTATGATTATCTTCCACTCATTAAATAAAAACGATGAGTGATTCTATTATAAAAATTAAAGATATCAAACGTAATTTTGCCCTTGGCTCTGGCTGGATCAAAGTATTGAAAGGGATTGACCTCGAAATCAAAAAAGGTGAATATGTCGCTTTGATGGGGCCATCGGGTTCTGGAAAATCTACTTTGATGAATATTTTGGGATGCCTTGATACGCCTACCTCTGGCGAATATGTACTCAATGGCAAAGATGTGAGTAAAATGAATGACAATGAATTGGCCGAAATCCGAAATAAAGAAATCGGTTTTGTCTTTCAAACATTCAACTTGTTGCCGCGTATGACTGCCTTAGACAACGTAGCTTTACCAATGGTATATGCAGGCAAAAGTGCCAGCGACCGCAACAACAGAGCGTCTGAGGTACTCACACAAGTGGGGCTAGACGACCGTATGGATCATCAACCCAATCAACTCTCGGGCGGGCAAAGACAGCGTGTAGCCGTGGCAAGAGCGTTGGTCAACAATCCATCAATCATTTTGGCTGATGAGCCTACGGGGAATTTAGATACCAAAACCTCTATCGAAATCATGGGACTTTTTGACGAAATCCATGCACAGGGCAATACGGTGATTTTGGTCACTCACGAAGAAGATATTGCCGAGCACGCCCATCGCATCATCAGATTGCGTGACGGCGTAATAGAAAAAGACATCCGAAAAAAATAATTTCATGAAAGTATATACCAAAACCGGAGACAAAGGCACCACTGCCCTATTTGGTGGTACTCGCGTTCCTAAACATCATATCAGAATAGAAAGTTATGGCACAGTTGATGAACTCAATTCGCACATCGGGCTCATCAGAGACCAAGCTATCGAGAGCGGTCATCAGCAGTTTTTGATTACCATACAAAACAAGTTGTTTACTTTAGGTGCAATTTTGGCAACACCGCCAGAAAAAGCTGTACTAAAAAACGGTAAAGAACGCCTCAATATTCAAAAAATCACCGAGGATGATTTGGCTAATTTAGAAAATAAAATCGACGAAATGGAAAGTGACCTGCCACAGATGACACACTTTGTACTACCAGGCGGACACCCGACCGTGTCATATTGTCATATTGCTCGTTGTGTTTGTCGCAGAGCAGAACGTTTGGCGACACATTTGCATGAAATAGACCCTATAGACGAACAGGTTTTGAAATATCTGAACCGACTTTCTGACTATTTGTTTGTATTGGCACGAAAATTGTCACATGAGCTAAAAGCGGAAGAAGTGAAATGGGTGCCCGAAAAATTTTAAAAAATCGTTAACCCACAGCTATTTTTTATTCTAACGCTTGGATTTTAGCAGATTAAAACTATTTTTGCAACAAATTTAAAGAATATAACAACCTATGTATTGGACATTAGAATTAGCATCTTATTTAAGTGACGCCCCATGGCCGGCGACCAAAGATGAGCTTATTGATTATGCTATCAGAACAGGGGCTCCACTCGAAGTAGTGGAAAACCTACAGTCTATCGAAGACGAAGGCGATTCTTACGAATCTATGGAGGAGATATGGCCAGACTATCCTTCTGAAGAAGATTATCTTTGGAATGAGGATGAATATTAAAACGAAAATCTAAAAAAGTCTCAAAACAATAGAGGGACTTTTTTTTATTATAACCAATTATTAATCAACAATATAAATATTTATGAGTGTCATAAATAACATTTTAAAAGTATTTGTTGGAGATAAATCACAAAAAGACATCAAATCGATTCGTCCAATTGTTGAAAAAATCAATCAAATACAACAAAGTTATGAGTCTTTGACTCACGATGAATTGCGTGGTAAAACTATCGAATTCAAACAAAAAATTCAGGATGCTCGCGCGCCTCAAGACGAAAAAATAGCGTCTTACAAAACAGAGTTAGAATCAATCTCGGATATCGATGCTCGTGAAGAAATTTACACTGCTATTGATAACTTGGAGAAAGAAGCTTATGATGTGAGCGAAAAAGTGCTCAACGATATCTTGGCAGAGGCGTTTGCTGTGGTAAAGGAAACCGCTAGGCGTTTTGCCGACAATAGCGAGATTATCGTTACAGCAACCGAGAGAGACCAACAGTTTGCGGGCGAAAAAGCCTATGTATCTGTTGACGGAGACAAAGCTACTTGGCTCAACAAATGGGAAGTTGCTGGCAAAGAGCTTTCTTGGTCGATGATCCATTACGATGTACAGCTTATTGGAGGTGTTGTATTGCACCAAGGCAAGGTGGCTGAGATGCAAACTGGTGAAGGTAAAACTTTGGTTTCTACCCTACCTATTTACCTTAATGCTTTGACGGGTAATGGCGTACACTTGGTTACAGTAAACGATTATTTGGCCAAACGTGACTGTACTTGGAAAGCACCAATCTTTGAATTTCACGGACTAACGGTAGATTGTATCGACAATCACCAGCCCAATTCGCCACAGCGAAGAAAAGCTTATCAGGCAGATATTACTTATGGTACCAACAACGAATTTGGCTTTGACTACTTGCGTGACAACATGGTACACAAACCAGAAGAACTCGTACAACGCAAGCACAATTATGCTATCGTAGATGAGGTAGACTCTGTATTGATTGACGATGCCAGAACACCCTTAATTATCTCTGGACCTGTACCAAAAGGTGACGAACACGAGTTTGTAGAGCTAAAACCAAAAGTAGAAAACTTGGTGAATATGCAAAGAAAATTGGCTACCGGATTTCTTACTGAGGCTAAAAAGTTGATAAAAGAAGGCGATACCAAGCAAGCTGGTTTTAACCTACTTAGAGCTTACCGTGCATTGCCAAGAAACAAAGCCTTGATCAAGTTTTTGTCAGAAGAGGGGGTAAAACAACTGTTGCAAAAAACAGAAAACCACTTTATGCAAGACAACAACCGCGAAATGCCAAAAGTGGACAAAGCTTTGTATTTTGTAATTAACGAAAAAAACAATCAGGTAGAGCTGACAGATAATGGCATCCAACATTTATCTGAAGGGATGGATGACAACTTTTTTATCATGCCAGATATCGGAACAGAAATAGCTGCTATCGAAAAAAGTGGTGGATCTGCAGAAGATATCATGGAGAAAAAAACAGCTTTGTACCGCGATTTTGGTGTAAAATCTGAAAGAATACACACGCTTACATAGTTGCTGAAAGCCTACTCGTTATTCGAAAAAGATACCGAATATGTTGTGGTCAACAACAAAGTAATGATTGTAGATGAGCAAACTGGTCGTATCATGGACGGACGAAGATATTCTGACGGATTACACCAAGCTATTGAAGCTAAAGAGAATGTAAAAATTGAAGCGGCTACACAAACATTTGCTACCATTACGCTCCAAAACTATTTTAGAATGTACAACAAACTGTCGGGTATGACGGGTACTGCGGTAACCGAAGCCGGAGAGTTGTGGGAAATTTATAAACTTGACGTAGTAGAAATACCTACCAATAGACCAATTGCCAGAGATGACCGCGATGACAAAATTTATCGTTCTATCCGCGAAAAATTCAATGCAGTGATTGACGAAGTGGTAGAATTGTCTAATGCTGGTCGCCCAGTATTGATTGGTACAACATCGGTAGAAAATTCAGAATTATTGAGCCGTATGCTAAAAATGCGTGGTATCAAACACAATATTTTGAATGCGAAAAAACACAAGCAAGAAGCCGAAATTGTAGAATCTGCAGGACAACCAGGAGCAGTAACCATTGCAACAAATATGGCAGGTCGTGGTACCGATATCAAACTAGGAGCCGAGGTAAAAGAAGCGGGCGGTTTGGCGATTATTGGTACAGAAAGACACGACTCTAGACGTGTAGATAGACAGTTGAGAGGTCGTGCTGGTCGTCAAGGAGACGTAGGTAGCTCGCAGTTTTATGTATCTATCGAAGACGATTTGATGCGTAAATTTGGGTCTGAAAGAATGGCTAAAATCATGGATTCGCTTGGTTTGAAAGATGGTGAAGTTATCCAACACAGATGGATGACAAAATCTATCGAAAGAGCACAAAAACGCGTAGAAGAAAACAACTTTGGTATACGTAAAAGATTGTTAGAGTATGACGATATCATGAACGCACAGCGCGAGATTATTTACAAAAGAAGACGTCACGCCTTGCACGGAGACCGATTGAAAGTAGATATTGCCAATATGCTTTTTGATGTTTGCGAATCGCTGGTTAGCGGCAACAAAGTAGGTAATGATTATGCTAATTTGGAGTTTGATACCATCAAGATTTTTGGGATGGAACCACCGTTTAGCGCACAAGAATTTGCCTCAACTTCAGACAAAGAGCTAACCAATAAATTGTATGAGTTTGTGTATGCGCAATACCAAAAACGTTTGGACGAAAACGCCGCCAATGCTTTTGTAGTCATCAAAAATGTTTATGAAAACAACAATGGTTATGAGCGTATGGTTGTACCATTCACCGACGGAAGCAAAGCCGTAAATGTGGTTACACATCTCGAAAAAGCGTACCAAACCGAAGGTAAATCTTTGATTGACGATTTTGAAAAAAATATTTCGTTAAACATCATCGACGAAACTTGGAAAAAGCATTTGAGAAAAATGGACGAGCTCAAACAATCGGTACAATTGGCCGTACATGAGCAAAAAGATCCGTTATTGATTTATAAATTTGAAGCTTTCGAATTGTTTAAAGAAACAATGGACAGCGTCAATAAAGAAGTAATTTCGTTTTTAATCAAAGCAGAGTTGCCTAAGCAAGAGCAACAAACGCAAGAAGTATAATCGAAAAAACTTATACAAAACCGCCTCATTAACAGAGGCGGTTTTTTTATGCAAAAAAACACCCGGCAATACCGAGTGCTTATTAATTGTAGAAAAAAATTGCAGAAAGGAAGGGATTCGAACCCTCGATACGGTTGCCCGCATACTACCTTTCCAGGGTAGCCTCTTCAACCACTCGAGCACCTTTCTGTGTACAAATATGGCGCAAATGTATCGACTTTTTAGTCAAAAACAATAAGTAAGAAGCTACATTTTTTATATTATTTTGCCAATGCTACATTGGTTTGTACACCAGACACATGCAATAAAAACCAGTGTAAATCTGTGTTTTTGATAAAAGGCACCAACTGCTCTTTGCCAGCACCAAACATGGAAATCTCTACATAATCGGCAGAGTGATCCATCGAAATCCATCCAACCGAATTGGTTTTTTGTTGAATCTCAGCAAAGCTTTTGAACGGTAGCTTGCGGTAATTATACAAGCCTCCCTCCTCTTTTTCTATCCCTTGATAATAGCGCAAAACTCTTGTGGCGTCTTCATTATCAAGCACTATTCCTAGTTGATGTTGTCCATAATCGATAAGCTGTTTTGTTGTCCAATCTTCGTGTATTGTGTTTAAAAACTGCTCATTGGTTTGTTTATAATTGGTAATAGAATCAAAGTTTGCATCGGCATTTTTGCCATAAATCACACCTGGGTTTGCGTTGCCGTGATCTGTGGTAATGATCACTAGAGTATCGTTGCGGTTTTCGGCATAATTGATGGCTACTTTTACTGCCTCGTCAAACTGTAATTGCTCGTGGATAAGGCCTGCAATATCATTGGCATGTGCTGCCCAATCTACCTTGCCCGACTCTACTTGTAGTACAAAACCGTCAGCATGATTATCCATGCTATCTATGGCTTTTTGCGTCATCTCGGCCAAGGTTGGTATAGTGTTAGCTTGTTCTTTATTGTGTTGTCTATCAATTTGATACGGAAGTGCGTCGTGATCAAACACACCTAATATTTTTTTATCATTAGGCAACTTCATCAACTCATTTTTGCTACTTACCACATGATAATTGGCCTGACGAAAAGATTGGTACATGTCTTTTTTGTCTTTGCGGTGCTTAGCGTTAAAATATTTGTCACCACCGCCCATCAATACATCATAGCCTTTTTCTAAATATTTTTCGGCAATCTCAGCTTGGTCGTTTCTGCTTTTGCTATTGACCATAAAACCTGCCGGTGTAGCGTGCGTGATAGGCACTGTGGTCACGCAACCCGCTTTTTTGCCTGCTTTTTTGAATTTTTCCCAAATTGGTGTCAAAAATTCTTGCTGAGGTGACACATTGAGTGTACCATTTTTTACCCGATGGCCACTCCCCCACGACGAGCTAGCTGCGGCCGAATCAGTCACGATAGATGACGCCGACGCCATATCCATCAATCCGCGGCTTACCTTATTTTGTTGATACAATTGCATCCATTGAGTGGTTTTGCCCAGCACACGTTCGGCATACAAATTAGCCATATTTAATGTACCGATGCTCATCCCATCACTGACCAAAAAGATAATATTTTTTACCCGATTTTGAAGATTATTGTCGTTGGCAAACCATTGACTAGCTTGTGATGTCGTATATAATGAAGTGCCCAATGCAGCAATACCACCGTTTTTGAGAAAATTACGTCTATTCATAATAAAATTTTTGGCAATTTCGGCAATTTACTGATTTGTGAGGTTATGCAAGTGTTATTTTTTATAAATCGTCGAGCGGACTTTTGATTTTGCTTTTAGAAAAATGCGAAACATGGGTATAAATCTGTGTAGTTTTGATATTATAATGTCCCAAAAGTTCTTGAATATAACGCAAATCGGCACCACTCTCCAGCAAATGCGTAGCATAACTGTGTCGCAAACCATGCACGCCGATGCGCTTATTGATGCCCGCTTTTTTCATGGCTGATTTAAAAATATTTTGCACGCTACGGTCAGAATACCTTCCGCCGTACTGACCGTTAAATAAATAAACCTTGGGTTGAAACTCTTTGTAATAATTACGCATATCTTGCAGCACGCTACTGGGTAGATTGACCACTCTATCTTTTTTGCCCTTTGCCCCTTCGATACGCACAAGCATATCATCACTATTGATGTCTTCTATTTTGAGGTTGACCACCTCACTTAGCCGCAATCCCATACCATAAACCATTTTGAGAATCAGCAAATGTTTAGGATTACTTACCGTTTGAAAGATACGTTTAATTTCGGGTTTAGACAAATGTTTGGGTAGTGTTTGTGGCTTTTTAGGGCGTGGAATGTCAAAAAACATTTTTGGCCGATGCAACACTTGTTCAAAATAAAACTTGATGGCATTTATTTTTCCGTTCATTTTCCGCTCTTTTGCACGGTCGTTTTTTAGGCAAAACAAAAAATAAGCTTTGAGCTGATCTGGCGTCAGCAAATCAACATCATAATTTTTGATGATGGATAACAAATGTGTAAACTCGCTCAAATATAGCTTGATGGTGTTGCTGCTGTAGGCTTTTAGCTCTAACCGCTCGATAAACAAAGTGAGTGCGCGATGGTTGATGGGATGTGCTTTTTGAAAATAGTTTTCAAAATTGTTTTTTGGCAACAACCCCAACTGCTCTCTTACACTAGGAAAATCGGGCAGATACCAAGCTTTTTTGGTTGCGCTCCACTTTGCAGACGGAAATTTTTTTCTCAATTGTGTTTTGAGAGCGACTGTGTATGGAAAGCTAATCAGGATCACATTTTTGTGATGATGCACGCCAAAATTAAAATTATATTGCTTTAGATCCATTGCGTAATTGGTATATGTTGCAATTACAAATATAATAATTTTCAGTCAAATATACCAATTACGCAAGCCTAACCCATACTACAACCACCTGAATAGTTGATATTTATAGATATTTTGACTATTTTTTTATTGTAATTTTGATT
>JBFHGP010000001.1:0-63537 GCA_041583035.1 Flavobacterium sp. | reverse complement strand
TTTTCGATGTACTCCTCGATGGTGTTGTACGTGTTACCATCTACGGTTACAGGACCACTGTTGGTGATGTCCTCAAACTGATTTACTACACTTGCGGGTACGTCTACTATCGTTTGTGTGCCGTCTTCGCTTGTATAAGTATATGTTCCGTCGGTGTTGTCTACTAAGGTAGATGGTATATTGACATCTAATAACGGCACAGAAACTGTGTTTCCGTCACTATCAGTCAAAACCAAATTATCATTTTCTGTAATCAAGCTTACATTGGTGGTATTTTTATCCAATGCGGCCAAATCTTCGTGATTAACAATACGCATCCATTTATCAACATACCAATAATAATATCCTGGTGTAACATCATTTTCTGTATTGGTATTAAAAACCAACAGACTATTAACGTTTCCATTAATTATTGTAGTGTTATCTGTAGATGAATTTAATGCAACACGAGGCAACAAGACCCCTTTGTTATCCGCTACAACATCTAGTTGTGAAGAAGAATTTGGCGTAAGCGTCCCTATACCCACCTGGCCGTATGCCCCCCAAGCACTTACAAGAACAACAGCTGCTAGTAATTTTCTGTTCATAATATATTTATTTACTTTATTTAAATTAATTTATTTCCTGACAAAAATATATTTTACCAAATATACAAAAAAAATAACATATTTCATAAAAAAATGTTTTTTTATGTAAAAATAACATAATAGTAACACTAAAAAAACACTTCTTACTCACAATACACAATACACAATATAGACACTCCTAGATATTCCCCCCTCACAATATATAAAAACTAAGAGACAGTATATTTTAATAGTCTATCATTACTTTTCCACACATAAAATACAATCATACGTAAACTTGTATATCTAGCATTTTACACTTAACACAAATTCTATCCTACGATTATATATTATATCTTTACGATTATATATTAGACAACAGAAAGTCACTTAGGTCACATTATTTTTTTGACAAAATACACAAATTACTGACAATCAGTTAAATAAGCCGCAAAAATAATCTCACAACGGGACTATTTCATTAAAAAACGAGAAAATTTGTGCCAAGTAGCCACAAAAAAATCCGACCTAAAGAATAGATCGGATTTTTGTATTGATATAAATTGACTTTTAGCTCGCCAAAATATTTATTCTGTTGTCTTTCAACTCTATCGTACCTGTTTCTATAGGCAGGTAGTATTCTTGGTCTGTTAGCTTTTCGAAACGTTTGGCAAATTTTTCATCAAACTTCAAGTTTTTACCAACAATCTTGATGTTACCTTTCACCAACATAGACACAATAGCTGCGTGGTTATTGAGCATCTGAAACTCTCCGTCAACGCCTGGCACTGACACCGCATCTACTTGCCCTTTAAACAAGGTGGCTTCGGGTGATACAATTTCTAATAACATAGGTCTTCGTAATTAGTGATTAGTGGTTACTTATGCTTCAGCCAACATTTTTTCGCCTGCTTCGATTACATCTTGGATGCTACCTTTGAGGTTGAATGCTGCTTCTGGCAAGTGGTCTAGCTCACCGTCGATAATCATATTAAAACCTTTAATGGTATCTTTAATATCTACCAACACTCCTGGAATACCTGTAAACTGCTCGGCTACGTGGAATGGCTGAGACAAGAAACGTTGTACACGACGCGCTCTTGATACAGACAATTTATCTTCTTCAGACAACTCTTCCATACCCAAGATGGCGATAATATCTTGTAACTCTTTATATTTTTGCAAAATTTCTTTTACACGTTGCGCACATGCATAATGCTCGTCGCCCAATACTGCTGCTGACAAAATACGTGAGGTAGAATCTAATGGATCTACCGCTGGATAGATACCCAACTCAGCAATTTTACGAGACAATACGGTGGTTGCATCGAGGTGGGCAAAGGTTGTTGCCGGTGCTGGGTCAGTCAAGTCATCTGCTGGTACGTAAACCGCTTGTACTGATGTAATTGATCCTGTTTTTGTAGAAGTAATACGCTCTTGCATTGCCCCCATCTCTGTGGCCAATGTAGGCTGATAACCTACTGCTGATGGCATACGACCTAATAGCGCCGATACCTCAGAGCCTGCTTGCGTAAAACGGAAAATGTTATCAACGAAAAACAATACGTCTTTTCCTTGTCCGTCTCCTGCTCCATCACGGAAGTATTCTGCTACGGTCAATCCAGATAAAGCTACACGTGCACGCGCACCAGGTGGCTCATTCATCTGTCCGAACACAAAAGTTGCTTTTGAGTCTAGCATAGACTCTTTATTTACTTTTGTCAAATCCCATCCGCCTTCTTCCATCGAGTGCATAAAGTCGTCTCCGTATTTGATAATACCAGACTCCAACATCTCGCGCAACAAGTCGTTCCCTTCACGGGTACGCTCTCCTACTCCAGCAAACACAGACAATCCTCCGTGTCCTTTGGCGATGTTGTTCATCAACTCTTGGATCAATACGGTTTTACCTACTCCGGCACCTCCAAAAAGACCAATTTTACCTCCTTTTGCATAAGGGGCAATCAAGTCTATTACTTTGATACCTGTAAATAAAACTTCAGATGATGTTGATAAATCTTCGAATTTTGGTGCCGGACGGTGAATTGGCAATCCGTTTTCTCCGTCTTTAGGCAAAGCGTGCATGCCGTCAATCGGGTCACCAACTACGTTAAACAAACGCCCAAAAATCTCTTTACCAACTGGTATTTGGATTGGCGCACCCATAGCAACCACCTCTGTACCACGACTAAGGCCGTCGGTAGAGTCCATAGAGATGGTTCTTACGATACCTTCTCCTACGTGTGATTGAACTTCGAGCACCAAAACAGTTCCGTCTGCTTTAGTGATTTGTAGTGAGTCATAGATTTTTGGTAACTCGGCTTGTGTCGTATCAAATGCTACGTCCACAACCGGACCGATAACTTGTGCAACTTTTCCTGTAACTTTAGACATTGCGTATGTATTTAATTAACAGCTTATTATCTATTCGTGAATCAGCCTATAGCTTTTCCGAGTGCAAAGATAGTTTTTTTCTCTTAATTTTAAAGCCTTATTAAAAAATTATACAAAAAATAATTACCAGATAGTCAAACCCTTTTATTATCAAGCAAAAGCATACACCAGCAAGTTGAAAACAGCATGCAAAATAATGGGCCAAATAATGGTTTTGCTAGATTGATAAATCATTGAAAACAAGATACCCGACAAGAAGTAGAACAAAAACGCATCCAAAATGGTATGACTAAGTGCAAAAAGTACGCTACTTACAATGATGGCTATCGGTAATTTTTGCGGCGTGGTGGCAATATAATTGGTAATATATTTTCTAAAAATTAATTCTTCTAAAATCGGTGCTATCAAAACGGTTCTGCACAAGTAATATTCGATTTTGGCATTGGCATTCCAAGTAAAGTCTAACATTTGCCTATAATCACATGATAAAAAACTAGAAAAATAAAAACATCTTTCGCCCACAAAAATTACAACCAACAACAACGTACATATTATAGAAAGCGTTATAGACTTTTTGGTATAAAACAGTGCGTTGCGCTGTTTGTGCTTGGCAAAATATCGCCATATAAAGATTGCCGACACCAAAAAAACGATGTCGATAATCACTTGTATGCCAAAACTTGCTTCTTCATAAGATTTGATAAAGCCAAAAACATTGGCCAAATAAAACAAAATTGCTTGTAGCACCAACATAGCCAGCACAAACAATATAGCGTACAATATTCTCATCTGTAAAAAAATAATGCCTGAAAAAATTCAGGCATTTTATTATTGATGGTTTTCACCGTTAATTATTCTACTGTAACCGCCTTTGCTAAGTTGCGTGGTTGGTCTACATTAGCACCGCGCATCAACGCAATATGGTAAGACAACAATTGCAACGGAATAGTTGCCAAAATAGAGGTAAATGCCTCGGTGCTGTCTGGTATCTCTATCACGTGGTCAGCCATTTCTCTCACCTGCTTATCGCCTTTGGTCACAATGGCAATAATTTTTCCGCTACGGGCTTTGATTTCTTGCACATTGCTCACGATTTTCTCGTAGTGCTGCTGCTGTGGCGCAACCACAATCACCGGCATGTTTTCGTCTATCAAGGCAATCGGGCCGTGTTTCATCTCTGCTGCCGGATATCCCTCTGCGTGAATGTACGAAATCTCTTTGAGTTTTAATGCTCCTTCTAATGCTACCGGGAAGTTTACGCCTCTACCCAAAAACAAACAGTTGGTCGCATCTTTATAAATCGCTGATATATCAACAATTTTTTTGTCTTCTTTCAGCGCTTCTTCTACTTTGTTTGGAATCGCTTCGAGCTCTACCAATTGTCTAAGGTAATCAGATTTTGAAATATTGCCTTTGGCATGTGCCAGTCGCAAAGCAATCAACGACAACACGGTGATTTGTGTAGTAAAAGCCTTGGTCGATGCTACGCCAATCTCTGGCCCTGCGTGAGTATAAGCCCCTGCATGGGTTTCGCGCGCAATAGACGACCCTACTACATTGCAAACACCAAACACAAAAGCGCCTTTTTCTTTGGCCAATTTTATCGCTGCCAAAGTATCAGCAGTTTCGCCAGATTGCGAAATAGCAATCATCACATCGTCTTCGTTGATGACTGGGTTGCGGTATCTAAACTCTGACGCATATTCTACCTCAACAGGGATACGTGCAAACTCCTCTATCATGTATTCTGCCACCAAAGCAGCGTGCCAAGAAGTTCCGCATGCCGCGATGATGATTCTGTTGGCGTTCAAAAACTTATTGAGATTGTCTTCGATGCCAGCCATACGGATAAGCCCGCTATCGCTGTGCAAACGACCTCTAAAAGTATCTTTAATCGCTTGTGGTTGTTCGTAAATTTCTTTGAGCATAAAGTGGTCGTAGCCACCTTTTTCTATTTGCTCAAGGTTGAGTTGCAGCTCTTGCACGTACGGACTCACTTCTTTATCGCTTGTAATTTTACGAATTTTTAATGGTTTGTGCGTGCGGATAATCGCCATTTCTTCGTCTTCGAGGTACACGGCATTGTTGGTGTATTCTATAAAAGGAGAAGCATCAGAGGCGACAAAATACTCTCCGTCACCAATACCAATCGCCAATGGGCTACCCAATCGAGCAGCAACAATTTCGTTTGGTTTTTTGATATCCATTACGCATATTGCATAAGCGCCAATCACTTGGTTTAAAGCAATTTGAACCGCTTTACCCAATTTAAGATTTTTGCTTTTTTGAATTTCTTCAATCAAATTAATCAAAACCTCAGTATCGGTATCTGATTGAAAAGTATAACCACGAGCAATCAATTCTTTTTTGAGCGACTCATAATTCTCGATGATTCCATTATGCACAATCACCAAGTCGCCCGAATTAGAAAAGTGTGGATGAGAGTTTACATCATTTGGCACACCGTGTGTAGCCCATCGCGTGTGTCCGATACCCATGGTTCCGTTCACGAGCACACCATCAGCTTTTTGCTCTAAATCAGCCACTTTACCAACGGTTTTTTCGGCCACAAATTGCTCTCCATCATACAGCACAATACCTGCACTGTCATACCCTCTATATTCTAATCGCTTCAATCCTTTCAATATTACAGGATAAGCTTGCTTTGCACCGATGTATCCAACTATTCCGCACATAATTAGTTTTCTTTTTTGGTATAATAAATCTCTAATTTCATTTTGTTTGCTCCATGACTGTCATCACCATTGTTTACTACTGTACCAAATGGGAACGACACCATAGACGCTGGTATTCTGTCTGTAGTAGGCACTGCGTTTTTCAGTAAACTATATTGTGTGTTAGTGATATCGCCAGTAACCGCCAAGCCCAATTTATAATTAGTCGAATCATTGCTTATCAAATCTACGATATAATCAGTGATTCTGAATCTGTATTTATATGGTTCTGCCGATGTGTCCAAAAACCCGTTGTAAATACTTTTGTAAGGAGATGTGGTTTGATCATTTGTAAAATCTTTCATCGCCTTGTTGTTGGTCATATCATACAAATACAATCTACTCGGGCTATAATCGGTATAATTTTGCATGGTTTGTGGATCGACAAAAACAGTAAGTACTGCTTGGTTTACCAACCAGTCTTGAGTTTTGATAAAGTCGATTTCGTCTTCGTTCAGCAAAGTCAGTTCGGCCACAGAGCCTTCGTTGCCCTTCAGCCAAAGCAGTTGACTGTTGCCCGTAAGCGCGCTTTCGTATTCACTTGTCGGCGCGTTTTCGAAAAGGTTTACAGTATTGTTGCTTCTAGTATTACCTGACGCTGTTGAATATCCTAGAGCAAAAGTGGTTGTTTGGCGTTCTCTCTCGCCTGCTTCGTCACCGTCTTGGTGATATACAAAAACCATTTCGGCTTCGGCTAGGTCTAATTGCATCAACAGGTTATCTAATCCATCTGATTCGACAGCAAAATACAATCCTCTAAAAAATTCTTTTAAACGATTGTTGTTGCTAATGGTTTTGTATTGATTGTTGTCAAAAAAGCGTTCCTGAAAATAAGTTTTGTTCAGATCTAACCAAATACCTGGTTTTTTGCGTTCGCTGACTACTTGTTCTCCTTCTTCATTGAGTTTGTACAATATAATTTCGTCGTCATTAACTACAAAATTGGTGTTTTGTTCGGCATCTGCTGCGTCGTTCAAACGCCCGGTACCGCCAACTCCTTTTTTGTTTTGTGAAAAAATATCGTGCTGATCAGAGTAATATTGTTGGTCTTCAAAATCATTGTTTGGATCTTGATTTCTTAAAAAATACCCGTTTTCGTAAACCGACAAATCAAAAGAACCTTCTCCGTAAACATTTTGTAATTCGTAGGTAGAATCGCCGTTTGAATCAGTTGTCTCTAGCGTGCTGTTGTACGGCAAGTATACATAAACAGAGTCGAGCACAGGGTTTTCGCCAATATCTGAGAGCGAACCGCTCATCAGCTCTACTTGTGAGACAAAATCTGCTTTGGTTTTGCCAAAAACCGGATGGTCAAAAAAGCCTAAGGTAGTTGAAGGCAAATTGAGTGTGCTCACCTGCTGGGTAGAGACAATTTTTGCATCAATGCCATCAGACTCGTATTTTTCGAACCCAAAAGGATCTTCTCCAAAAACATCGGAGTTTAACTCTACGGCGTCTTGCTCGCACGATATAAACAACAAACTTGCAGCGGCAGTAATTGTTGCAACTAATGATTTATTTTTCATAACTCGTTATAAAACTTCGTTTTTATAAAATGCCAGATAATCTTCTGAGCGTTTTTCTTGAGGGATGAAAGGTATAAAAGGTTTTTTTGAACTCTCTATATATTCTGTTAAATCTGCATCTATCTCTTCTGAGCCAATAAATACAGCGTCAGAAAAATCGATGGCGTTTTTCATCAAATTATTAAAGGTGGGCTCTTTGAGTTTGTCCAAATCTGCTTTGTCAAAGCCATCAAAAGCTACTTTGTCAAACATATTGTTGGTCAATCCGCCTTCAAACGTATCGTTGTAAATAGAGGTAACAATCTTGGTGTCTTCAAAAATATTCTCGTCTTTATAATATTTTTTCATATACATCGGCACCAACGATGCCAACCATCCATGAACATGAATAACATCTGGCACCCAGTTGAGTTTTTTAACCGTTTCTATCACACCTTTGGTGAAAAAAATCGCGCGCTCATCATTGTCTTCAAACAAGTTGTTATCTTCATCAACAAAAGTAGATTTGCGTTTGAAATACTCGTCGTTATCTATAAAATATACTTGAATTCTTTCTTTTGGTATCGATGCTACCTTGATAATCAATGGCATATCCATATCATTGATTACCAAATTCATCCCTGACAATCTAATCACTTCGTGTAATTGGTGTCTTCTCTCGTTTACGTTACCGTATCGTGGCATAAAAATTCTTATCTGTCCTCCGATATCATTAATCATCTTTGGCAAGTCAAAAGACGACTTAGACACTTCATTTTCAGGCAAATAAGGAACAACCTCAGACGACACATATAATATCCTCTTATCTTTCATCATCGTACAATATTTAATTTATTGAAATAAAAACATGCAAAAATACAAAAAAATAACCACTTTTTTGTCTAAAATGCTAATTTTGCCGAGATTAAGGATTTTTACATGGAGATTTTTGAAACCAAAAAGTTATTGTCTGCTCGTATCAAAGAGCTAAAAAACAACTCGTTAAACATCGGTCTTGTGCCAACCATGGGTGCTTTACACCATGGGCACCTCTCGTTGATAGCTCGTGCCGTAGAAGAAAACGATTATGTAGTGGTGAGTATTTTTGTTAATCCAACGCAGTTTGACAACGCCGAAGATTTAAAAAAATATCCACGGACGTTGGAGCGCGACTTGTCATTGCTCAAAGTTTATACCAAGCAGCTGATTGTTTACATCCCAAAGGCGGAGGATATTTACGAAAAAAATATTACTTCAGAAACCCATCAGTTTGACGGGTTAGAGAACGAAATGGAAGGCGCTAACAGACCTGGGCATTTTGACGGCGTGGGTACAATTGTGGGCAAGTTTTTTGAAATTATTAAACCTACAAAAGCATATTTTGGCGAAAAAGATTTTCAACAACTACAAATTATTCGAAAAATGGTCGAAAAGAAAAATTTTGGTATCGAAATTGTCGGTTGTCCTATCCATAGAGAAACAAGTGGCTTGGCGATGAGTTCGCGCAACGAGCGATTGTCTGAAAAAGCCAAAGCAGACGCCACTTTTATCTACCAAACGCTTTTGCAAGCACAGCAAAAATTTGAGCATTTGAGCATTCACGATTTGAAAAATTGGGTAGAAAACCAGTTTGCAAATCACCCAAATCTTTCTTTAGAATATTTTGAAATTGCAGATGAAGACAGCTTACAGTCAGCCGAGAAAAAAGTCAAAAATCAGAAGTACAGAGGCTTTGTGGTTGCTCATATCGAGAATGTTAGGTTGATTGATAATATATCTCTAAATTAATTTATAACTTTGTGGCATGCAAATAGAAGTTTTAAAATCAAAAATACACCGCGTAAAAGTAACCGGTGCCGAGCTCAACTATATTGGGAGCATCACGATAGATACTGCTTTGATGGAAGCAGCAAACATGATTGAAGGCGAAAAAGTAACGATTGTAAACATCAATAACGGTGAGCGTTTTGAGACTTACATCATCCCTGGCCCAAAGAATAGTGGCGAAATCACCCTCAATGGTCCGGCGGCGCGTAGAGTACAAAAAGATGATATTTTGATCATCATCAGTTATGCTTTGCTTGATTTTGAAGAAGCCAAAACCTTCACGCCTTGGATAATTTTCCCGAACGAAGAAACCAATGCGTTAAAATAATTGAAAAAAGTTAAAAAAATATTTTCTACACTACTCCCACTTTTGCTGGGAGTTTTTTTGGTTATATACGCTTTTAACAAATTTAGTGCCGAGCAAATAGCCGAAATCAAAAACCATTGGCAACAAGCCGACTGGCGATACATTTTGCTCTCGGGAGTATTTACCTCTATTGCTCTAATATCGAGAGCTTATCGCTGGAAATACCCACTCAATCACATGGGCTATAACCCTAAAAACTACAACCGATTGATGGCGGTATCGGTCTCGTATTTACTCAATTTTACGATTCCGCGCTCAGGCGAAATCTCTCGGGCAGTTTTGCTACAGAAATACGAAAAGGTACCGTTTGACAAAGGCTTTGGCAGCATTATTTCTGAAAGAGTCGTTGACCTTGTCTGTTTGCTACTTATGATGAGTTTGGTGTTTTTGATACAATTTCGACAATTGTACGATTTTTTAGCGGCACTTATTCCGTTCGAAAAACTGATGATTGCCGGCTGTATTTTTGCCATTATCGCCATTGGGTTTGTCTATTTGGTTTATCAATCAAAACATCCTTTTTTTGAAAAAATAAGACAAAAAACAAAAGGGTTGATTGAAGGCCTACTCAGCTTATTTCGGATGCCCAACAGAGGTCCGTTTTTGCTACACACCGCGATTATTTGGAGCGCATACATTGCTACATTTTACTTTGGCACCAAAGCGCTCGAAGCCACCGCTAGCCTATCATTCGGGATAATATTGGTTACCTTTGTTGTGGGTAGCTTGGCTGTGTCTTTTACCAACGGAGGGCTGGGAGCGTTCCCACTTATGATTGCACAAGTATTGCTCCTTTATCAAGTGCCAGAGACGGCAGGCACAACCTTTGGTTGGATTTTGTGGTCTTCGCAAACAATAATTTTGGTGGTTGCTGGTGGTTTGTCATTTATACTATTGCCCGTACTCAACAGAAAAAAATCATAATACAGAAAGTGAAATCTCTCGTTAAAAACATTCTGTCGTCTGCTGTACTTTTTTTACCCATTATTTTTTATGGGTTATTAATGTTTTTGAACGAGATCGCGATAAAAACGATAAGCAAAGAGGTTGTGTTTAACTTTGCTGTGTTAGCTTTTATTTTATCGTTTATCTTTTGTGTTAAGAGACAAAAATTAAAAACAATCGGAATCATATTACTATTCATTTTTTATAGTCTTTTGTTTATACAGATTGGCGTACTTTACACTTTTTATCACTTGATAAACAAGGCTTTACTCTTTACTACTTTTGAGACCAATTATCAAGAAGCAATAGGTTTTATCAGTAGTTATGTAAATTGGTATTACCCTTTACTATTTATTGGTTATCTTATTTGGGTGTTAAAAACAATCCAAAAGCTATCAGATATTGTGGTTATCAAAAGTAGAGAGTTTGTGATTTTTAGTGTAATTTGCCTGGCTGTGGTTGTCAAATTTTACAACTTTTCTATACTATTATACATTGGCACAACCTACAATGAGTATAGACAGTTCAACCAAAAATTGTCTCAAAAAATAGCACGACCAACCTCTGGTTATTTTACCGGCGTAAAAAATAACGATGAAAAAGCCACTTATGTGGTTGTGGTTGGCGAATCTACTTCTAGAAGAAACATGGGGCTGTATGGGTATTATCGCGACACCAATCCGCGACTGTCTAGCATAAAAGACGAACTTTATATTTACCAAAACGTGATAAGCCCACGCACACACACCATCCTGTCTTTGGATAGGATTTTCAGCATGGGAAACTACAATCAACCGCAAAACAATGAGCTAGGCACTGTTTTTCAACTAGCTAATCAGGCTGGGTTTAAAACTTATTGGCTATCCAACCAGCAACCATTGGGCTTTAACGAATCGTTAGTTTCTGTTTATGCCAAGGCTACTGATGTGCAAAAATATATATTGTCTACCCACGAAAACAGCCAAGAACCAGACGAAATTTTGTTTCCGATTATAGAAAAAGCGCTGCAAGACGAGACGTCTCCCAAAAAAATGATTTTTATACACTTAACAGGCACGCACCTACCGTACAAAGACACTTATCCTGTTGATTTTAATTATTTTACAGAAAATCCACAAAATAAAAACCTGCCTGCTGAGGCTCAGCAAATTATCAATGATTATGACAACTCGGTAAGGTATAATGATTATGTTGTTTCGACAATTATCCAAATGGTTGAGCGTCGTACCGAGAATAGTTTTGTGCTGTATTTTTCTGATCATGGAGATGATGTATATCAAGATTCGGATACTTTTGGACACTTCGAACAAATAGGCACCAACGCCATGTATGAAATTCCATATATCGTATGGTTATCAAAAGATTATAAAGAAAAAAACACAATTAATTTTGAGCAACAACTCAACCAAAAATATATTTTAGACGATTTTATTCACAGTTTTTCTGAGTTATCTAGAATTTCTTTTGACCAATTTGATTCAAAAAAAAGTATCTTTAGCAAAGATTTTGTGTATAAAAAAAGACTGATATCTCCTGGCGTTAATTATGATGAAAGATAAAAAAACAAAGATTATTATTGCTGCCATAGCTATTGGGCTCCTCTATTTGTTTGGCCCATACAAGCTTGCTTACATCGGCGTTGGAGACAAAGTAATGGCGCACCGAGTGAATAGTCTGGAAAAACTAACTTACACTTCAATGTTTTACTCAGGCGTAGAGCTCGACCTTGTTTATCATGCAGAAAATCAGTCATTTGACGTCAATCATCCGCCTGCAAAATCCATCAATCTAAACTTAGACCAATATTTTGCCAAAATCGACAATAAAAACTTAAAAATTTGGTTAGACCTTAAAAACTTAAATCCGACAAATGCGAGCCTAGCAGCCAACACTTTAGACAAACTTGTAAAAAAACATGGTCTCAACAAAAGCCTGATACTCGTCGAATCTCCCGAGGTAGAATTGTTGCCGATATTTGCTGCACTTCATTTCAAAACCAGTTTTTATCTACCACATCAATTGCACGCAAAAAGCGAAAACTCGCTGAACAAAACGATAGATTCTATAAAAATTTTATTAGCAAAACATCCTACAACTGGTGTATCTTCGGATGTTAAAAACTATGAAATATTGCAAAAACACTTCAACAAAACACCCAAATACCTTTGGGATCTGCATTCGTCATTCTCTAAAAAACACATCCAAAATCATAAAAATTTTAGACGATACGCAAAAGATTCGTCCGTAAAAATAATTCTTGTAAAAGTAGATTTACCCATTGGCAATCGGTAAATATTTTATCACAAAAAACAACTAAACAGGCGAGTGGTCAATCATTTACTTTGATTTTTGTAAATTTGCCTTTTATATACCATTTATATGATTCATTCTATGACCGGTTTTGGCAAGGCGGTAAGCCAAATGTCAAACAAAAAAATTATTGTTGAGATAAAGTCACTCAACAGCAAATCGCTCGATTTGAATGTGAGACTACCTCAGGTTTATCGAGAAAAAGAACTGGAGCTTCGCAAACTATTGGCCAGCGAATTGCACCGCGGCAAAGTTGACTACTCGCTTTATATAGAGAATGTTACAGAGCAAACCAACACTACGGTAAATGCTCCTATCGTCAAAGATTATATCGCACAAATGAAAAATATTTTGCCCGATGCAGACGAGACAGAATTGATGAAGATGGCGGTAAGAATGCCCGACGCACTCAAAACAGAAAAAGCCGAAATCGATGAAAGCGAGTGGGAAGAAATCGTAAAAACCACTTCAGATGCCCTATTGCGCATCAACGAATTTAGAGCTTCTGAAGGCGAACATACACTCAAAAGTTTTGAGACGAACATAGATATTATCAGAACAAAACTCAACGAAATATCGGCAATCAAAAACGAGCGCATCCAAGCGATTAAAGAGCGATTACTGAGCGGATTGGAAGACCTCAAGCAAACCGTTGACGAAGCTAGATATGCACAAGAAATTGTTTTTTATATCGAAAAATTGGATATAAACGAAGAAGAAGTACGCCTCAACAAACATTTGGATTATTTTACCGAAACCCTCAACGAACCACAATCAAACGGCCGCAAACTCTCTTTTATTGCACAAGAAATGGGTCGCGAAATCAACACTATCGGTTCTAAATCTAACTATGCTGCTATGCAGCAGTTGGTGGTACAAATGAAAGAAGAATTAGAAAAAATTAAAGAACAAGTACTCAATATTTTATAAATGGCACACACAGGCAAACTCATTGTATTTTCGGCCCCGTCTGGCTCTGGCAAAACCACATTAGTCAAACATTTGTTGGCACAGCCCGATTTGCAACTAGATTTTTCGGTATCGGCAACATCTAGAGCAGCGCGCGGAGAAGAAAAACACGGTAAAGATTATTATTTTTTGTCGATTGATGAGTTTAGAAAACATATACAAGAAGACGATTTTTTGGAATACGAAGAGGTTTACAAAGACAATTTTTACGGCACTTTAAAGTCAGAATTAGAAAGAATTTGGGCTTTGGGCAAACATGTGATTTTTGACATTGATGTAGTAGGCGGTCTCAATATCAAGCGACAATTTCCGACGCAAACATTGGCTGTTTTTGTACAACCACCATCAAAAGAAGTGCTCGAAGAACGCTTGCGCAGTCGAAAAACCGAATCTGAAGAAAAAATATTAATGCGTTTGGCCAAAGCCGAGGAAGAACTCGCCAAAGCTCAACTGTTTGATGTAGTTATCGAAAACAACGAATTAGAAATGGCGAAAAAAGAAGCTTATCAATTGGTTGCTGATTTTATTACATCGACATGAAAAAAGTAGGATTATTTTTTGGCACGTTCAACCCTATACACGTAGGACATCTAATTATTGCCAACCACATGGCAGAATATGGTGATTTAGACGAAGTTTGGATGGTGATTACGCCACACAATCCTCACAAAAAAAAGAGTAGTTTGTTGCCCGATTATCATCGGTTAGAAATGGTGTATTTGGCCACCGATTCGTATGAAAAGATCAAACCATCAGACATCGAATTTGGTTTGCCACAACCCAATTATACCACACATACATTGGCACATTTGTCAGAAAAATTTCCGACGCACCAATTTACATTAATCATGGGCGAAGACAACCTCAACACGCTCAACAAGTGGAAAAACCACGAAATTATTTTGTCTGACTATCAGATTGTTGTATATCCGAGATTGACGCCAACTATTTTGCCTGAAGAGTTGGTAAATCATCCAAAAATAAAAAAAGTAAATGCTCCGATAGTAGAAATATCCTCTACATTTATCCGCAAAAACATTGCACAAGGCAAAAACATCCGTCCGTTGCTAGATGACAAAGTTTGGGAATACATCGACCATAATTTATTTTATCGTTAATATCTTGTTTAAAAAAAGTTTTATTATCGAATACTGATTAAAATAATTAAATTTGCCTATAAATCAACCTAAAAAATGACTCACAAAAAACCAAAATTTGCAGTAATCGGCGGAGGTAGCTGGGCAACAGCTATCGCAAAAATGCTGTGCGAAAACCAAGAGCAAATAGCATGGTATATGCGAAGTGAGTTTGCTATCGAAGAAATCAAAGAAAACGCACACAACCCCAATTACCTAAGCTCGGTAGAGTTTGACACCAACCAGTTGTTTTTGACCAACAATATCAACGATGCGGTCAACTATGCTGATTATTTAGTCATTGCAATTCCGTCTGCTTTTTTATCAAAAGAGCTCGACAAATTGACGGTTGACATTAGCGAAAAAATCATTATATCGGCAGTCAAGGGGATTATCCCTGAGACTGGGCTTATTGTTGGCGAGCATTTTCATCAACAATATCACTTAGACCGCGAACAAATAGTGGTGATTGCAGGGCCATGCCACGCAGAAGAAGTTGCCCTAGAGCGACTCTCTTACCTCACTATTGCTAGCCTTAGCGACACCAACGCACAGCAGGTGGCCTCTTGCCTCAAGAGCCATTATATCAATGTAAAAATATCTGACGATGTTTTGGGGATAGAATATACCTCAATGCTCAAAAATATTTATGCCGTAGCTTGTGGTATGGCGCACGGGTTGGGCTATGGCGACAACTTCCAGGCCGTATTGATGAGCAATGCCATTCGCGAGATGAAAAAATTTATCAAAAAAGTACACAAAATGAAAAGAACCATCACCGGTTCTGAATATTTGGGCGACTTGCTCGTTACAGGCTATTCGCTATTTTCGCGCAACAGAATGTTTGGCAATATGGTAGGTAAAGGCTACACGGTAAAATCGGCACAGATGGAGATGAACATGGTCGCCGAAGGTTATTACGCTACAAAAAGCGCTTATTTACTCAACGAAAATTTGGGCGCAAAAACACCGATTATCGATGCGGTGTACGATATTTTATACAACAACAAAGATCCTAAAAAGGTATTTAAAAAATTGACCGACAAACTCAACTAAAACATGAACAACATTCCAGAAGATCACATGATTAACCACCCATGGCTGATATGGGGTTTTGGCATTGCAGTAATTATTATGCTCTTGCTAGACTTAGGTATATTTAATAAAAAAAGTCACACGATCTCCAACAAAGAAGCCTTAGGCTGGACCATTGTTTGGATTTCACTCTCAATGGTTTTTAGCGGCGTAGTATGGTGGATATTGGACAAACCCTACGGCATCACAGACAATTTTTCGAAATACCAAGCAGCATATTGGATAGAAAAAGCCCTGTCGGTAGACAATTTGTTTGTATTTATCTTGGTCTTTAAATTTTTTAAAATCCCGAAAGATTATCAACACAAAGTATTGTTTTGGGGTATTTTAGGTGCACTATTTTTTAGAGCAATTTTTATTTTTGCCGGCGTCGAACTCATCAAACTCACTTATGTAACCCTACCGTTTTTGGGCGTTGACGAAGCTGGCGACCCAAGGCAGCTCAACGTCGTTTTGTTTGTGTTTGGTATATTTTTGCTTTTTGCAGGAGTAAAGTCAGGCATGCCTGAGAAGGAAGACGCCGAAGAGGTAGATATGTCAAAAAACTTTGGTGTACGCTTGGTTAACCGATTTTTTAAAGTCAGCAACACCTTTGACAAAGACAACTTTTTTACGGTACAAAACGGCGCAAAAATGGTAACCCCGATGTTTGTTGCCTTGGCAGTCATCGAAATCACCGATTTGGTATTTGCCGTAGATAGCATTCCGGCAATATTTGCCATCGCTCCAGACGACCCATTTATCCTTTATACCTCAAATATTTTTGCGATATTGGGGCTTCGTTCGATGTATTTTTTATTGGCCAATTCGATGGATTTGTTTTCAAAACTCCACTATGGCTTGGCCGTGATTTTGGTATTTATTGGTATCAAAATGATCATCATGCCATATTACCATTTTGAGTCGACAGTATCCTTAGCTATCATAGGCTCTGTACTAGGTGCGTCGATTATATGGTCGCTCGCTAGTCGAAAGAAAAAAGACTAATTTACAGCAACTTACACGCCACAAAAAACTAGTTTTAAAATTATATGTATATTTGCCCACAAAAATAGGCGCTGTTAATGAGTAATCAAATAGAAGAAGAATTGTCTGACGATGCTTTGGTCGAGAAAATTTTATCGACCAAAGACCAAAGACTATTTGCCGTATTGTACGACCGGTTTGCTCAAGCAGTATATAACCAGTGCTATACCTTTGTAGATAGTGATGAAAAAGCGCAAGATTTGACGCATGATATTTTTATCAAAATATATCTCAATCTAAAAACCTTCAAAGGAGAGTCAAAACTATCTACTTGGATATATTCTATCGCGTATTATCATTGCCTGAATTATGTAAAATCAAGCAAGAAGAAACCAGAAGAAAACCAAGATTTATACGAAGATGTTCACAATATTGAACAGCCCGAAGAAGACATCAGTGACAGCGAGTTATTCGAAATAAACTATACTCGTTTGCAAGAGATATTGAATCAAATAGACATTGAAGACAAGGCCATTTTGCTGATGAAATACAAAGATGATCTGTCAGTAAAAGATATTGCTGAACTACTCAAAATAAAAGAAAGTGCGGTAAAAATGCGATTGCAAAGAGCCAAAAAACGAGTTTTAGAACTAAGATAGACATGGAGAACCCTTTCAAAAAAGTAATTGAAGAAAAAGAGCTGCCCGCTTACTTGAAAGAGAAGGTGTTAGACGACATCAACATCATCAGGTTAACGCTAGACCTCTCGGAGTTATTTTTCGTAAATATCCCCGACTCTGCACTCAGTTTTTTCAGAAATAACCCTCAAGACAACAAAAAATAAACAAAGCTATGGACGAACTTTACGAAAAACATTTGGCAAACTCAACTTCAACTATCAACGATTGGTTGCTCAAAATCAAAGATTTTGCATGGGATTTTCTCGCATTGATAGCCTACTTGGTCATTTGTTATTTTATCTTCAAATTGTCAATCGTTTTTGCCAAAAAACTACTTTCTTTAACAAAAGTCGACAAGCTCGATCAGATGTATGAAAAAATAGACTTTTTAAACAAAAACAACATCCAAATAAAAGTTGGCGCCATCATCATTACACTTTTCAGAGCCTTTTTATTTTTGATATTTGTCATCATCGGAGCCGATATTTTTGACATGCAAGGAGTCACCGATATGGTCAATGATTTATTGGCTTATTTACCAAAATTAGCAAGCGGTATTTTAATTATATTGGCCGGTATTTTTATTGCCAATTGGATCAAACAAAAACTAAGCGCGTCACTCTCTTTTGTAGAAAACACCAGTGCTGCTAATGTATTGGTAAGCGTTGTTGTTACTGGGCTCATGTTATTTTTTATCTTGATGGGGCTCAACCAAGCTGGCATAGACACCTCCCTAATCACAAGCAACATCAGTGTTATCATCGGCGGATTTGTCGCAGCCTTTGCCTTAGCCTTTGGTTTTGGAGCAAAAGACGTGGTCAAAGAGATCGTTTTTTCTTATTACCTTAGAAAAAACCTCAATAGCGACCAAAAAGTAAAAATTGTAAACGAAAACATAGAAGGTAAAATTATATCGGTAGATAACATCAACGCCAAAATAAAAAAATCAGACGGCACCGTAGTAATGATCCCAATCAAAAAACTGGTAGAATCAAACATCGAATTTATCGATTAATCAACCTATTTCACCAAAAGTTATACATAAGTTAAAAGCATCTTATTACCCTGCAAAAGTTCAAAAATCAATAAATTATTGATACCTTTGCAGGGTAAATTGTATAAGCATGATAAAAGTATCAGAATCAGCAGCTAAAAGAGCGCAACTCATGATGGAAGACGACGGATTTAATCCCGAAACAGGCTTTATCAGAGTAGGCGTAAAAAGCGGAGGTTGCTCAGGTTTGGAGTACGAACTCAAATTTGATGATCAACTGACCGACAATGATAAAATGTTTGAAGACAACGGCGTAAAAATTGTCGTTGACAAAAAGAGTTTTTTGTACCTAGTAGGCACTACCCTCGAATATTCGGGTGGGCTCAACGGCAAAGGCTTTGTTTTTAACAACCCCAACGCAGCGAGAACATGCGGTTGTGGAGAGAGTTTTTCGCTTTAAAAATGTATAGTTTTTAAATTCAAGGTTTAACGTTCAAAAACTTGAAACCTTAAACTTAAAACTACAACTTAAAACTTATTATGAGCAAATACACCGAAGAAGAATTAAAGAAAGAATTAGAAACCAAAGAATATGAGTACGGATTTTATACTGATATAGAGTCCGAAACTTTTCCTGTTGGTCTCAACGAAGATATTGTTCGCGCCATTTCTAAGAAAAAAGAAGAGCCCGAATGGATGACAGAATGGCGATTGGAGGCTTTTAGAATTTGGCAAGAAATGACAGAACCCGAATGGGCAAACGTACGTTACGAAAAACCTGATTTTCAGGCCATATCGTATTATTCTGCACCCAAAAAAAAGGAACAAAAAAAGTCGCTCGACGAGGTAGACCCAGAATTGCTCGAAATGTACCGCAAGCTAGGTATCTCTATCGAAGAGCAAAAAAGATTGAGCAACGTGGCCATAGATATCGTGATGGACTCGGTATCGGTAGCCACGACCTTTAAAGAAACTCTTGCCGAAAAAGGCATTATCTTTTGCTCGATCTCAGAAGCCATCAAAGAACATCCAGAGTTGGTCAAAAAATACATCGGTACAGTAGTGCCAAGATCTGACAATTTTTATGCTGCGCTAAACTCGGCAGTATTCTCTGACGGATCTTTTTGTTACATCCCGAAAGGCGTGCGTTGCCCGATGGAGTTATCAACCTATTTTAGAATTAATCAGGCAGGAACAGGACAGTTTGAGCGCACCTTGTTGATTGCAGACGAAGAATCGTACGTTTCTTATCTCGAAGGTTGTACCGCGCCTATGCGTGACGAAAATCAATTGCATGCCGCTGTGGTAGAGTTGATTGCCTTGAAAGATGCCGAAATCAAATATTCGACCGTGCAAAACTGGTTTCCGGGTAACAAAGACGGCAAAGGTGGTGTTTTCAACTTTGTAACCAAAAGAGGATTGGCAGAGAAAAACGCCAAAATTTCATGGACACAGGTTGAAACCGGGTCGGCAGTTACTTGGAAATACCCATCGTGTATTTTGAAAGGAGATAACTCGGTAGGCGAATTTTACTCTATCGCTGTTACCAATAACTATCAGCAAGCTGACACCGGTACCAAAATGATTCATTTAGGAAAAAACACCAAATCAACCATTATTTCGAAAGGGATTTCGGCCGGAAAATCACAAAACTCATACCGTGGATTGGTGCAAATAGGTTCGCGTGCAGAAAACGCCCGTAACTTCTCTCAATGTGACTCATTGTTGATGGGTAATGAATGTGGCGCACATACTTTTCCGTACATAGAATCAAAAAATTCTACGGCAAAATTAGAGCACGAAGCCACTACCAGTAAAATTGGTGAAGATCAGATTTTTTATTGCAACCAACGTGGCATCCCAACAGAGACAGCTATTGCGCTGATTGTGAACGGATTTTCACGCGAGGTTTTGGATAAGCTACCTATGGAATTTGCTGTAGAGGCCAAAAAATTATTAGAAATTTCGTTAGAAGGAAGTGTTGGTTAACTTAATTTGTTTAATGTTTAAAGTTCAATGTTACATGATTGTGTAGAACTTTAAACCTTGAACAGAAGAAACTTTAAACTAAAATTAATGGCTACAATAAAAAGATTTGAAGATCTAGAGATTTGGCAAGAAGCAAGAAAACTCTCTAAAGAAATTGTAGACATTGCCAAACATACAGAGTTGAAAACCGACTTTAGATTTAAAGAACAGATAAAAGCTGCATCGGGCTCTGTAATGGATAACATAGCGGAAGGTTTTGAACGGAACGGAAACATGGAATTTAGACAATTTCTATCGATAGCTAAGGGATCGATCGGCAGGAGAAGTGCGATCACAAATTTATCGTTTGTATGACAACGATTACATCAACAAAGAAAGGTTTGATTTTTTGATTGCTGAATATGAAAAATTAAGCGGAAAAATTAATAACTTCATTGGTTATTTAAATAAAAATAATTTTAAAGGAACAAAGTTTCAATAATAAAAATAGATTAAAAAATAAGAGAGTACAGTTTAGACGCATCAAGACTTTAAACTTTAAACTTTAAACTTTAAACTTTACAAGAATGTTACAAATAAAAAACTTACATGCTTCGGTAGAAGACAAAGAGATATTAAAAGGAATAAACCTTGAGGTAAAAGCTGGCGAAGTACACGCCATCATGGGGCCAAACGGTGCGGGTAAATCTACCTTATCATCGGTAATTGCTGGTAACGAAAACTTTGAGGTGACTGAAGGCGAAATCATTTTGGATGGCGAAGACTTAGAAGACTTGGCTCCAGAAGAGCGCGCCCACAAAGGCATTTTTATGTCTTTTCAGTACCCTGTTGAGATTCCGGGTGTATCGGTAACCAATTTCATGAAAACAGCGATTAACGAAACGCGCAAGGCTAATGGTTTGGAAGATATGCCTGCCAACGAGATGTTGAAGTTGATCAAAGAAAAATCTGAATTGTTAGAAATCGACCGCAAATTTTTGTCACGTTCGTTAAACGAAGGTTTTTCGGGTGGAGAGAAAAAGCGTAACGAAATTTTTCAGATGGCGATGCTCAACCCAAAAGTTGCCATTTTGGACGAAACCGATTCTGGTTTAGATATTGATGCTTTGCGCATCGTAGCCAACGGTGTAAACAAATTAAAAAACAAAAACAACGCCGTAGTCGTGATTACACACTACCAGCGTTTGTTAGACTATATTGTTCCTGATTTTGTACACGTGTTGCACGACGGAAAAATCGTGAAAACCGGCGGTAAAGAATTGGCCTTAGAATTGGAAGAAAAAGGCTACGATTGGGTAAAATAATTTAGTTTAAATGGTTTAAAGTTCCAAGTTTAAGGTAATACAACTTTGAACAAAACAAACTTTAAACTTTAAACAAAAGAAATAAATGGAATTAAAAGAAAAATTACTATCCTCTTTTTTGGCATTTGAACAAAAAGTAGACATCAATGCTGCTTTGCACAACACGCGTATCGATGCCCTAAAAGTGTTTGAAGATAAAGGTTTCCCGACCAAAAAAGACGAAGCTTGGAAATACACTTCGCTCAATGCTATTTTGGCGAATGACTACAATATATTGCCAAAAAACGAATCGGACATCGAATGGAAAGATATTAAAAAATATTTTTTGAACGATGTAGACACCTACAAACTGGTGTTTATCAACGGTGTTTTTGCCTCGCATTTGTCATCAACCACACACGATGGTATCGATGTTTGTTTGATGTCGTCGGCATTGACAAAACCAAAATACAAAATGGTGATTGATACTTATTTTAATCAAACCATCAACAAAAATGACAGCCTTAGCAACCTCAATACGGCTTACGCCTACGAAGGTGCTTACATCAACATACCCAAGTCTAAGGTGGTGCAAAAACCCATCGAGATTTTGTATTTTACTACTGGTGACACAGCAAATTTTGTGCAGCCCAGAAACTTGATTATTGTAGGCGAAAACGCACATGTGCAAATCACTGAGCGTCATCAATCGTTATCCGATACGCCTATGATTACCAACAGCGTTACTGAGATTTTTGCTGCAAAACGTGCTATTGTAGATTATTACAAAGTGCAAAACGATGTGCAAACTGCCAATTTGGTTGACAATACTTATATCGAACAAAAGCAAGAAAGTCGCGTATCTGTACACACTTTTTCGTTTGGTGGAAACGTAACCCGAAACAATCTGAATTTTTACCAAAAAGGCGAACGCATCGATTCTACGCTAAAAGGAATCACCATTATTGGCGATAAACAACACGTAGATCATTATACATTGGTGAACCACGAAGAGCCCAATTGCGAATCGCACCAAAACTATAAAGGTATTTTTGATGAACGCTCTACAGGGGTTTTTAACGGGAAAATTTTTGTGGATAAAATCGCTCAAAAAACCGACGCTTTTCAGCAAAACAACAATATTTTGTTGACCGACAAAGCCACGCTAAATACCAAGCCACAATTAGAGATTTTTGCCGACGACGTAAAATGCTCACACGGTTGTACCATTGGTCAGCTAGACGAATCGGCTATGTTTTATATGCAACAACGTGGTATTCCTAAAAAAGAAGCCAAAGGCTTGCTGATGTATGCTTTTACCAACGAAGTGTTGACCTCGGTGGCCATCCCTGATTTGAAACTGAAACTTCAAAAATTGATTTCGAATAAATTAGGCGTTAATATTGGCATCGAAATATAGGGGCAAACCTTAAAAATAGATAAAGATTGATTAAGCACTTACAAACACGTTTTTGTAAGTGCTTTTTTTCTGGTAAAAACCTATGGTCACGAATAGTCGTTTAATAAATATTTATATGCATTCGACGTTTATACAAAATTTATTGTAAATTAGCTCAACTTACTAACCTTTTGATATTGTGACATATATACGAAATAAAGAAATGATTTATAACATAACTCCAAATTAATACTCATGAAAAATTATACAATACTATTTATAGGGCTTTTTTTCTTGTTGCTTTCTTGTGAAGGTGAAACCGTATATAATCCGGATGATAACCCATGCCCAGAAGGGCAAAATATAGGAGTGACCTTACAGTCCATAAAATTCACCGATACAGATGGTAATTGGACAACAAATATTGACTACGAAAACTTAAGCCTGATAGCAACTGATAGTTTAGACAATTATTTATACGCTCCCAATGGCGATTTAATTGCTGATGCTTCTAATTATGTAGAAGTCATGAAAGAATTTGACGAAGTCGGACAAATAGTGTATATGGAATTAGAGCTAGGACATGTTATTTATAGAGACGAGGTTTCGCAAACTGCAAAAGCATATTTTTTATTAAAAATAGATGACACCACTTTTGACAAAATTATTGGCTATTACGACATTGAATGCTATAGTTTATTTCTTACAAAAATCAGCTACAACGGTGTAGAATATCCTGCAACGGGATTAACGCCAATAGAAATCGTAAAAGAAGAATAAAAAGCGAGTCAAATCTATTGCTCATGAAAACTATAAAAGTAATTTTAGGAATTATCTGTATGCTACTAGTTAATGCCTGTAGCACAACTGTTGACAATGAAGTGAATGTTTTACCTGACAACCCAGGCATTGTAATATCCTCACAAACTTTTAGCTATAGAAACGATAATGGAGACAATCTTCTTACAAACGGTACTTATAAAGACGAGTATTTGAGCCTGATTGCTACCGATGAAAATTTTAATGATTTATATATTGAAGGTATTTTGGTTGCCGATATTCCTAATATTGCAGAAATAAGAGGCAAAGATGATGAAATTATACAGTTATTTTTTGGACGCACTTACAGTTATGATGAAATCAATAATTCTTCAATTGCTTATTATAAATTAAAATATGATGAAAATAAATATGATACTATAACGGTTCTTTTTTATTATAATAATGAAAATGGTTATTCAGAATATATTACAGATGTTATATATAACGGTGTAGAATATCCTGCAACGGGCACTATAGAAATCGTTAAAGAAGAATAATAGCGAGTCAAATCTATACTCATGAAAAATTATACAATAATATTTATAGGATTTTTGTTCTTGTTGCTTTCTTGTGAAGGCGAAACCGTATATAATCCGGACGATAACCCGTGCCCAGAAGGACAGATCGTTGTTGACATAGGACAGCGTATAAAATTTACCGATACAGAAGGTAATTGGGCAACAAATATTGACTACGAAAACTTAAGCCTGATAGCAACTGATAGTTTAGACAATTATTTATACTCTCCCAATGGCGATTTAATCGCTGATCGACCTAATTTTGTAGAAGTATATAAAGAATTTGGTGAAGATGGACAACTATTACATATGGAGCTAGTGTTAGGACATGTTATTTATAGAGACGAGGTTTCGCAAACTGCAAAAGCATATTTTTTATTAAAGATAGATGAGAACACTTTTGACAAAATCATTGGCTATTACGATACAGAATGCCACAATTTGTTACTTACAAAAATCAGCTACAATGGTATAGAATATCCTGCAACGGGATTTACGCCAATAGAAATCGTTAAAGAAGAATAATGCGTATTCGAAAATAAAAAAATCACTTCGGTCGAAGTGATTTTTTTGTTTATTCTTTACTGCCCTCCCAGGTGCCCTGCATATCAAACCCAGACCAATTTCCGGTGGCTGTATCGGCAGTCAAACTACCCGTCATGGCGCCTACCTGATTGCCTCCAACATCAAAATATTCCATATCAACTTCTCCGTTTTGCGAAACCTGTCCTTCAACACTCATCGGAAAAGTGGCAATATTAGACACCAATGTTCCTATAACATAGCCGTTCTGATCAATTGAGGCAGACCAAGTACCTTCATCATCGCCTGAAAACGTTCCAGACCAATCTCCCGCATAGATTTCGTACGGATTTTCTTGCGCATTATCGTCCGAATTACAAGAAACAACCGAAAAAAATCCTGCCATTAGGAAAACAATAATTAATGTTTGCTTTATCATAATAATACCTTTTTGTTTATTAGTATAGACGCTTAAAGTTACAAAAAGGTTGGAAAGCTACCAAAATTATTTTTTCGGCAAAAACACTTCTGCTAGCATACATCTGGCGCTGCCTCCACCGCAAGCTTCAATAATATCGAGAGAACTATGCACGATTTTGGCGTGTTGGCCAAGGGTTTGTTTTTGAGTATCGGTTAGAATATCATGGGCTTGTGTACTCATGATGAGCAATCTCTCGTTGTTATTGTTGACCAATTCGAGCATATTGCCGGCAAAATTATTTACTTGCTCTTCAGTTATCTCAATAATCTCTTTACCATCTTCTTTGAGCTGTTTTACGACGTTTTTACGCTCTTTTTTGTCATCGATAGAATCTAGGCATATCACTGCAAAAGTTTCGCCCAAACACATCATTACATTGGTGTGGTATATCAATTTGCGCTCATCGTTTACCGTTTGGAAAGATTCAAAAATAACTGGCAACATCTCGTGGTCTTCACAAAATTGTATCACCAGCTCTTCATCGGCACGAGGCGAGAGCGCGCAGTACACTTTTTTATTGGCGCGGTCGATAATCATACTACCCGTTCCTTCGAGAAAAATATCCTCATCTTCGGCAGATGTATAGTCCATTATTTGTTCGATAACAAATCCTTTGTCTTCTATGGTCTCCAAAACGTCTTCTCGGCGCTCTAGGCGACGGTTCTCGGCAAACATAGGGTACAACACCACTTCTCCGTTTTCGTGGAAAGAAATCCAGTTATTTGGAAAAATACTGTCTGGTGTGTCTGGGTCGATGGTATCTTGTACCACAACTACGTTTACACCGTGCTGTTCCAAAACATTTACAAAGCGGTCAAACTCTTCTTGTGCTTTGGCGTTAACGGTCGCCGGAGTGAGTTTGTCCAAAACTTTTTGGTAATAATTATTTACGGCGGTTTGTTCATTCATCCGAAAAGCAATCGGACGAATCATTAGTACGGTATTGGTGGTTTGTTTCATGTGAATAAATTGGCAAAAATTAATCTCTAATCAATGGTAAAGTCGAGCATCGCAACAAGCCTTCTTGTTTCGAAATCTCGGCATACGGCACTTCTTCGACGGTAAAACCTTGTTGGCGCAACCAATTGTTGAGGCGGGTAAAATTTTTCTCAGAAACGACAACATCTGGTGCAATCGAAAAAACATTAGAATTCATGTGATACATCTCTTCTTTGTCGATATGAAAAAGGTTTTCTTCCCCAAATAGATTGACCAAATATTCATAGTCTTTAACGTCTCTAAAACCTTCTTTGTGAATAATTGCCTTGTTGACACCTACTGGCTGAAAACAGCAGTCTAGGTGCAAAGCATTGTCTTTGGCTACGGTTTTGGATTTATTCAAATCAAATTCTTTCACGGTTTTATTCGGAAAAAGATTTTTGATGTACTCTACCCCAGCCATGTTGGTGCGTGCGGTGAGAAAGTTTTTGTAATCATCGCCTTTGTATGTGCCAATAAAAATGTGGTCGTTGTGCAACATCACGTCGCCGCCCTCGATATGCACCTCTTCTGGCGGGCGCATCACGTGTTTTGGGTTTATCTGGTCAATCACATATTGAATAGCATTCAATTCGCGTTCGCGATCTGGTAAAATATTGGCTTTGAAAAAGATATCATCAATCACAAAACCGATGTCACGGCTAAAAATTTGGTTGTAATCTGCAATAATTTCGGGTCTATACACCTTGACATCATATTTCTGAAATACTTGGTTGAGTGCCTCCATTTCTCTAACCATATCAGCCTCTACAGGATAAGTGCCTGCTTTAATATGTTCTAGCGATTTTGGGTCATAGGCTTCTTCTACGGCAGGTGTAGGTCCGTTGCTTTGTGCGGTACCCAACACCACAGCTCTCAATCGAGAGGTTTCGTTTTTTACATTTAGTGACAACATAATGATCGTTTTTGAGATGTAAAATTTACTGTGTTTATAAAACAAAAGCCGGCAAAACCGGCTTTTATATACAATTATCTTTCGTTAATCGGTTTGTAGGTACGTTCTGTTTCACCTACATATATTTGTCTTGGACGGCCAATTGGTTCTTTGTTTACACGCATTTCTTTCCATTGCGCTACCCATCCTGGTAGTCTTCCGATAGCAAACATTACTGTAAACATCTCGGTCGGGATACCCAACGCTCTGTAGATGATACCTGAGTAAAAGTCTACATTTGGATAAAGGTTACGCGCTACGAAATATTCGTCTTCCAACGCTTTTTTCTCTAATTGTTTGGCGATATCAAGAATAGGATCGTCTACACCTAACTCTGCCAACACGTCGTCAGCGGCTTTTTTAATGATTTTTGCTCTAGGGTCAAAGTTTTTGTACACTCTGTGCCCGAAGCCCATTAGTCTGAATGGGTCTTCTTTATCTTTGGCTTTAGCGATATATTTATCTACATCTCCGCCATCGTTTTGTATTTCTTCTAGCATCTCCAATACTGCTTGGTTTGCTCCACCGTGTAGAGGCCCCCAAAGTGCAGAAACACCTGAAGATATTGACGCGAACAATCCAGCGTGTGCAGAGCCTACCATACGCACAGTAGATGTAGAGCAGTTTTGCTCGTGATCGGCGTGAAGGATAAACAATTTGTCTAAAGCATTGCGCACGATTGGACTAGCTTTGTATTCGCCAGTTGGTAGCTCAAACATCAAGCGGATGAAGTTTTCTACATACGATTTTGAATTGTCATAGTAGTTCATCGGATAACCTTTCATCTTGCGATAAGTCCAAGTAGCGATAACCAAAAACTTGGCCATGATTTTGCATACAGACTCGTACAAATCATCTTCATCTTCGACGTTTACTCTTCTCGGGTTGAACGCCGTTAAGGCACATGTAAGCGAAGATAATACGCCCATTGGGTGAGCATGCTTAGGAAAACCATCGATAATGTGTTTCATCTCTTCGTGAACCAAGCTGTGTTTTTGAATATTTTTTTCGAATTTTTCTAGCTCAGTTTTTGACGGTAATTCGCCGAATACAACCAAATAGGCAACTTCTAAGAAAGAAGAATTCTCGGCCAACGATTCGATGCTGTAACCGCGGTAACGTAAAATCCCTTTTTCGCCGTCCAAAAAAGTGATGGCACTGGTACAAGAACCCGTATTTTTATAACCAGGGTCTATGGTAACCAAGCCTGTCTGAGCTCTTAATTTGGCGATATCAATAGCAACTTCGTTTTCTGTTCCGGTTACTAAAGGTAATTCTATTTTTTTTCCGTCTATTTCTATAGTGGCAGTATTTGACATATATCTTAAATTTTGCTGAATGCGAATTTAATGATTTTCTTTGATTTAATAAAATAAATCCGTAAAAAAGATAAGTTTAGCTACACTCTTAACGATTAGCTAACAAAAAAGCCTCCCTTGATGGGAGGCTTTTGCATTATTATTAAGCTAAGACTAGTAACCAGGATTTTGTTGATCTCTGATTGCAGGGTTAGCTTGAGTTTCTAATCTAGAAATTGGCAAAGTTAGTTTGTGACTGTCTGAAGCTGGCAAACTACAAGCGTCATAAAACTCACAATCTTGCTCATCTCTAACAAAATAGTCTACTAGACCAGCCTTGTCACCCATTCTTTTCACGTCTAAATATCTGTGACCTTCAAATGCGAATTCAACTTGTCTTTCATCCAAAATAGCTTTCCATGCAGACTCATCACTATTTATAGTAGGCAATACTATTGCTGATGGGTCTTGAGAGCGAGCCTCACGTAATTCTTGAATTACTCCTAAAACCGCTGGATAATCGCTTCTCATTGCATACGCTTCTGCTTTAGCAAGCAAGACGTCAGCATATCTAAAAATTGGAATATCATTTTGCAATACATTTTGAGTACTTCCTGGGAATTTTCCAATATAAAGCTTATCATTTGCTTTGAAATTAGCATATGTAACTGAAGCATAATTAGCCATCGGTGTAGACTCAGATCTAACATTTACAGAGTATCTGAAGTCATTTCTTGCGGCACCAGCACCTTGACCTGTTGCTGTAGGATCTAGTTGATCAAATTGATTGTACAATACACGACCTATCTCCATCAAAGTAACACCTTGAGCAGGAGTAGCGCTTGTGTCATACCATGCTCTAGCAACGGCATTACCGTCATTAAAAACCCTATTTAATCTAAATATGATCTCGGTGTTTTGTGGTAAGTCAGAATTGTCATTATCAAACATCAAAATATAATTAAGACCACTACCAAGAGATTTACCAGTGACTGCATCTGCATATTCAATAACTTTATCATCTCTTTCTAGCATGGCATAAAGTTTTACCAAAATAGTTCTAGCAAAGTTATTATTCACATATGCATTATCGTTAACCGAACTGAAAAATGAACTATTCATGTCTGTTCCCAAAGACTGCGTAATCTGTAGGGCTTCTTCTACGTCAGATTCGATAAAATCTGCAATTTCACTAACTGTAGCTCTTGGCTCATGTCGGCTATAATCATCTGTTTGTACAAAGTCAAATTTAATGATTGACAATCCACTTGGGTTTGTATAATCTGGCGTAAAGTAAGAAAACAATTTCAAGTTTGCATATGCTCTCAACGACAGCAGTCTAGCTCTATTTAAATCGTAATTATTAATTTCTGCCTGATCAGTTTCTTCTGCTTTTAAATCATCAACTCTTTTCAACAACCTATTACATCTATTGATAATGTTATAGTATTGCCCCCACGCACTAACTACAAAATCGTTACCAGGTGTGAGTAAAAATCTCCATGAAGCATCATTAATACCTTGACCTCCATTTTCAAACCCAATTCCAAGTTCATCTGTAAAATACGAAACGAATTCAATCTCATTTTCGTTAGACAAACTGGCATGTAAGCCTACTATACCACGTTCTATATCCGTGTTGTTTCTAAATATCTTAGTATCATCAGTTGAGTTATCATACCCAGGCTGCTCTACATTATATGCGTCTTCACATGACGTAGCAGCTGTGATAAGAGCAAATGCTGATAATACTGCTATAAATTTACTTTTCATAATTTAATCATTTTAAAATTGAACTTCAACTCCGAAAGAAACAGTTTTTGGTGTTGGATATTGTGCCATATCGATACCTCTGTTACTTTCAGCATCCCATCCTTTCCACTTAGACCAGGTATATAAGTTCTCTGCCTGAGCATATACTCTCAATCCTGTCAAACCAATAAACCCAAGGTTTTTAGGGTTAAACGTATGTCCTACAGTCAGATATCTCAATCTAACATAAGAGGCGTCTTTAACATATAATGAACTTCCAGAAATTAACCCCAAATTACCTGTTGAAGGGAAAGCAGCAATATCGCCTGGTTGTTCCCAAATGTCTCTTGCATCATTTGATTGATTGATTGACCCAGCAAAGTTAGGGTGTGTAATGAAGAAGTAGTCATTATCATATCTATAAACATCTTGGGCATAAGTAAAGTTTGCTTGTAGAAACCATCCTTTGTGTTCAAAGTCTAACCCGAAACTTCCTACATACTTAGGCATGTATGATTTCCCTAACAATCTGTAATCTTCATCTAATGGGTTATTCGTCTCTTGACCATCTTTATCTAAAAACAAAGCTTCTCCAGTATCAGGATCTACTCTAGAAAATTCGTGCATATAGAACTGCCCTAACATATCACCCTCTTGCATCGCGTAAAGTCCAGAACCATCCCAGAAAAATCCGTTTTCTTGTGGAATATCCAAAATAGTATTTTTGTTATATGCTCCATTGAAATTCAACGTCAATCTTGTATCATCAGTTCTAATTACGTCACCAGCAATGATAAACTCAATACCTTCGTTACGAATAGACCCAAAGTTACTCATCAAATTAGATGTAGCATTAATAGCTGACAATGGCACGTCTTGATACAAATCGTCTGTTTGTTTTCTATACACATCTAAGCTACCTCTCAATCTGTTATCAAACACTCCAAAATCTAAACCTACGTTTGCTGTTGTAATGGTTTCCCATTGTAGGTTTCTGTTTGGTAATTGAGATAACACCAAAGATGTTTCGTTATTATAACCTGAAGCAGAAGAATAGACAGTTTCATATAGATTAGCTCCACCAAAAATACCTGAACCAGTAATATCTTGATTACCTGCTGTACCATAAGACGCTCTCAATTTCAACTCATTAAAAGAAGATCCTGACATAAAGTCTTCATTAGAAATATTCCATCTACCAGATACAGACCAAAAAGTACCCCATCTGTTATCATCCACGAAACGGAAAGAAGCATCTCTACGGATAGTAGCCTCTAAACCATACCTTGAATCGTAATCATAACTAGCTAAACCAAAGTATGAAAACAACCCTGCATTATACACATACATTCCAGCAGTTGGTACGTAATAATCATTATCTTCATTATCAGGAATAGATCCTGAATCTCCATCTCTTCTGTCGAAGAAATAAGGGTCATACCCCTCTTTTGAGTAATAAGAATTTTTGAAGTGTCCTTTCATATATTCTAAATACCCTGCGATAGACAAACTACTTTTGTCTGACAAATCTTTATTCCAAGTCAAGTTTGTTGTTGAATTAAACAACACTCTTCTTTCTTCTACACCCGCCGTACTACCTGTAAACAATTGGTCTGCAGGTAACCCTGAATTTGAAATGTATGAAAGAGGGTCATTGAAAGTAAATTGACTGATAGTTTGATAATCAACACCTACTCTAGACCCTACTGTAAAACCAGAACCTAAATCGTAGTTGATGTTACCACCAGCAATTAACTTGAATTCATCTTGATCTCTACCGTAGTTTTTCATTCTATCCATCAACATAAATGGTGATTTCAACACACCTTGTCCTCCAGGAAGTGTAAAAATATCATTTTGCAACCCTGAAAGAGTACCGTCCCATTGCTCTGGACTATAAAAAGGAAAAGCAATAAAGGAACCAAAGAAGAAGTTATCTGCGTAAGTAGCACTTCCCGTAACAGGCTGGATTTTCGAATTTGAATAGTTTGCACTAATTGTAGTACCAAATGTCAACCTTCCGTTATCATTTTTACCTGATAAGTTATTTACGAATGTAAATCTCTTCAGCCCTGTATTTTTCAACACACCTTCTACATCAGAATAACCTACTGAAGTATATGTAGACAAGTTACTAGACCCCGCAGAGAAAGACAAAGTATGATTTTGAGAAACGGCATTTCTAAAGAAAACATCCATCCAATCAGTGTCATAGTTTGTACCCGACAAACCTAACATTTGTCTTGTATATCCTGTATAATCCAATGCTTCTTCAGCATTCATCATATTATAATCATTACTCTGTAACGCACTCACACCTGTAGAACCTACGTACTTAACCTGCAATGCTGAATCAAAAGAACCTTTTTTGGTAGTAATTACGATTACTCCATTTGCACCTCTGTTACCATAGATAGCAGTTGCACCAGCATCCTTCAATACAGTTACCGTATCAAAATCATTCGGGTTGATACTTCTAAATCTATCAGAAGACATAGGAATACCATCAATCACATATAGCGGCTCTACCGCTCCATTGATTGACCCTAAACCTCTCAAAATTACAGACGTGTCATTACTACCTGGCTGCCCTGAACCTGTCGAAATATTCAAACCAGGTATTTGACCTTGCAATGTTTGAATAAAAGACGCATTTGGCCTACCTTCAATAGTTTTCGATGTTACTGTTGTTGACGCAGTAGACGACTTTTCTTTTGAAACTGTTCGATAGTTATCAATAACAACTGTTTCTAAATCTTCTGTTAACTCCAACATCTCAGCATTCAAAACGTCTGATTGACCTACTGTTAACGCGACCTCTTTAAAGCCTGTAAATTTAAATACCAATCTTTGACCAGGCTTGGCTTTGATTGAATATTTACCATCCATATCGGTCTCAGTCCCAGACTGAGTACCTTCTAACATTACTGAAACACCCGGTAGAGGATCTTTAAAATCCGCATCTGTTACCGTACCTGTCACAGTTTTCTCCTGCGCAGAAACTAGCTGCACAGCCAACACCATAAACAGTGTAAAAATCCAAGTAAACTTTGATTTCATATTAATTAATTTGAATTAGTTAAAACAAAATTAACATTATTTTTATACAAAAGCAAACATTTTACTGTGTTAAAGTTTAACCGCTATAAAATGTTTGCTTTAAAACAATGTTATTTTTTTATTATTTTTTGAACAGAAGTTTGGTTATCTACATGAATCTTAACCATATAGACCCCCGAAACCAAATCAGAAACTGTGATTTGATAAACTTCTGACATATTATTTAAATTTATTTCTTTTACGATTCTGCCCGAAATATCAAACATTTGCACATTGGCTCCTGCCAAAGAAACTTGTGAAGACTGGATATTCAACACGTCAGAAGTTGGGTTTGGATATACCACCAAGCCTTCTATATCATCAAACTTAGTAGAACTTAAAGGCACACCCATTCCTGACATCACCAAACTGAATTGTTGACTTCCGCCATCTAAGGTTCCTTTATGAGTAACCACCACTTTGTAATTTCCTGGATCTACCATACCAAGCTCAACTTTTTCAATGTTGTCTCTATCGTTATCACCTTTCTCAGCAATTCCACTACCTGAACTAGTAAAACTTTTTACCAATCTCCATGGCTCATACTCTTCACCGGTATCTACATTTACAACCCTAAGGTCTAAGTCATTCACTAAAGAAGCAAAAGCCAAGTCAGTCCCTGTATTAATTGCTTGCCCTGGAGCATCCACCCATGCAATTGTAACAGTTAAAGGAAAACCCACATCGTCTGCTCTTTCAAATGGCTTTTCTATTGTAGCACCATTATTAATCACCATTTCTTCGATGTGACTGTATCCTTGCCCATTGTCTCTAATTACAATAGCGCCTTCTTCGGCGTTTAACAATCCCCATCCCTGCATGTGATCTGGACCATCTGCTGGACCTGCCTCTAATGCAGTATGCGCCATCAAAGCTCTAACCGTAGAAGAACGCATCCAAGTACCTGGATTTTTCTCATTATAATATTGTTGCCATAGCCCAAAAACTCCTGAAACAGAAGGTGCAGCCATAGAAGTTCCGCTAGAAATAGCTGTGTTTGCTGGTGACCCTGGAGCCGCCGACTTAACACCATCCCCTTTAGCTGCAATATCTGGCTTTACTCTAAAATCGTCAGTTGGCCCATAATTACTAAAGCCCGACAATTGCACACTTGACGGAGACACATAGTTTTCTATACCTAACGAAGAAGCTACTACTACTGTATTTTTAGACACACCTCCTTGTGTAAGTAAATCTCTACCGTTTTTGTTTGGATATAAATTTGGATTAGAAGCCACATAACTTCTGTCATTTCCTGCGGCAAACACAATAGTGTACATTGGTGCATTGTATGCTATTTCGTCATAAGACCTCGCATCCGTGCCATATCTTCCATAAAAACCCACACCATAAGGGTTAGAATCTGCATTCAAACCATATGAATGATTTGACACCAACAAGCCTTGCACTGCCTGAGAAGCCATTTCACTCTCATCATTAAACCAATTATTTGCCCAAATATCCGCTTCAGGCATAAAACCTTTAATATCTGGCACGTTGTCGTTTGCTGCCAAGGTACCAGCTACGTGAGTAGCATGTGATATCCCTTCACCTGCATCTGCTGTTACTTCTATACCATTGTCTTTGGTAACTACCCTACCCCAAAAACTCACATGAGTAGACATCGGGATTCCTCCATCCCAAATACCAATCATCATATCTTGTCCTTCTATACCCAACTCATGTAAATAATGAGCCTTGACAGTAGTTAAAGAACTACCAGAAGTAACATTATTAAAAGTACGATAATACACCAGTCCTCCATCTTCTGTGATTCTATCTAGGCTGTATACATACCCTCCTTCTTCATCATACCCAGAAATAGGCATTCCAAGTTGATTGGCGCGCTCTACCGCTTTTGGATAATTCTCATTGTGTCGTGCCTCAAACTTTTGCGACAAAGCTTCTAGTTCTGCAATATTCGAGTTTTGAATAATGTAATCTAGATTTTTGCCTGTTTGTGCGTTCGAAACCCCATGAACACTGAGCCCAAGAGCTAGTGCTGCAAAGAGCATTTTTGATATTTTACGCTTCATTTTATTTAGATTGTTTATTATTAACCACCAAATCTAATTATTTTTTTTAGGATATCCAAACATTGCGTAGTAATTTTAGCATTTCTAATCCTAATAGATGTTAAAACACAAACATTCAAATTATCTGTTTGAGGCTGGCACAGACGAGGCTGGCAGAGGCTGTCTTGCTGGGCCGGTAACTGCTGCTGCTATTATTACTTCAGAAAATTTACATTCTGAATTACTCAACGACTCTAAACAAACTTCACTAAAAACACGAAATTTTTTACGGAGTTGGATAGAAGAAAACCCAAACGCTTTTGCGGTGGCACACGTTTGGCATGAAGAGATTGACCAAATCAATATTTTGAATGCCTCGATCAAGGCCATGCATTTGGCTTTAGATAATCTTGCTATTACGCCAGAATTTATCATAGTTGACGGCAACAGGTTTAAACCCTATCGTGATATTCCGTACGAAACGATTATAAAAGGTGACGCAAAATACTTGAGTATTGCTGCAGCTTCTATTCTTGCCAAAACTTATAGAGACGAAATCATGGCGAAGTTGCATGAAGAGTTTCCGATGTATCGGTGGGACAAAAACAAAGGTTATCCTACCAAAGAGCACCGTGAGGCTATCATCAAATATGGTCCTTGTAAATATCATCGACAATCTTTTCGATTGATTCCTGAGCAAATAAAATTAGATCTATAAAAAAGAGAGTGGCAATACCACTCTCTTTATATATTATTATGTAACTCAGCCTAGCTGTTGAGCGCTTCGGCACCACCAACAATTTCTAAAATCTCGTTGGTAATGGCGGCTTGACGTGCTTTGTTATATGTCAGTTTCAACTGATCTCTCAGCTCTTGTGCATTGTCTGTTGCTTTGTGCATAGCGGTCATTCTTGCTCCATGCTCTGAAGCGTTTGAATCTAAAACTGCTTTGTACAGTTGCGTTTTTAATGAACTCGGAATCAAATTGTTGATAATTTCTTCTTTTGATGGCTCAAAAATATAATCTGCTACAGCGGTTGCATCTCCACCTTCGATTGGCTCGAGTGGTAAAAACTGTTCTGTCATCACTTCTTGTGATGCAGCGTTTTTGAATTGGTTGTAAATGATTTCTATTTTATCGAATTTTTCTTCTGCAAACTGATCCATTAATACCTGAGCCACTTCAGAGACATTGTCAAAAGTAAGGTCGTCAAACAACTGACTTTCATTGGCAAATATCTTTTCTGTTTTGCCTAAAATATCAAAACCTTTTTTACCTATAGTCAATACTTCTACTTGCTTATCGGCATAAAAAGCACGACGTTCTTTGGCTTTTTTCAAGACATTCGAATTAAAAGCACCACACAAACCTCTGTTTGAAGAAACCACTACTAGCATTACTTTGCTGATTTCTCTTTGCTCAGCATACTTGTTGTTCACGTTTTCTTCGAGTGTTGCGCTAATATTCTGAATCAACTCGGTCAATTTCTCAGCATAAGGGCGCATTGCTGTAATCGCATCTTGTGCTTTTTTGAGCTTTGCTGCCGATACCATCTTCATGGCAGAGGTAATCTGCATGGTCGATGATACTGAGCTAATTCTGTTGCGTATTTCTTTTAAGTTGGCCATTATATGTTGTCATTAGAGATGAGTAATCGGTCAAAAAACCAATTACTCACGTCTGATAATATTAATATTTTGCTGCTACTTCTTTGGCTACTTTTTCTAAAGTAGTGGTAGCTTCGTCGGTCAATTTACCTGCTTTTAGGTCTTGCATCACGTTTTTGTGAGACAAGTTTAAGGTTTGGATAAAGTCTGCTTCAAACTCTTTTACCTTGTTTACAGGAACGTTTCTCAACAAGTTTTTGGTTCCGGCATAGATAATCGCTACTTGATCTTCTACTTTAAACGGGTCGTTTACCGATTGTTTAAGGATTTCTACGTTGCGACGCCCTTTTTCGATAACGCTCAAAGTTGCTTTATCAAGGTCAGATCCAAATTTAGCAAACGCTTCTAATTCGCGGAATTGCGCTTGGTCTAATTTTAAGGTACCAGATACTTTTTTCATTGATTTGATCTGTGCATTACCACCAACACGAGATACCGAGATACCTACGTTGATCGCCGGACGAACACCTGAGTTAAACAAATCTGACTCTAAGAAAATCTGTCCGTCTGTAATCGAAATTACGTTGGTTGGGATATATGCAGATACGTCACCCGCTTGTGTTTCGATAATTGGCAAGGCTGTTAACGACCCACCACCTTTTACGATTGGTTTTAATGACTCTGGCAAATCGTTCATTGTTTTTGCGATTTCGTCATCAGCAATTACTTTTGCCGCACGCTCTAACAAACGAGAGTGAAGGTAAAAAACGTCACCTGGATACGCTTCACGACCTGGTGGACGACGCAAAATCAATGACATCTCACGGTAAGCTACCGCTTGTTTTGACAAATCATCATAAACGATTAATGCAGGACGACCTGTATCACGGAAATACTCTCCGATTGCAGCTCCGGCCATCGGTGCATATACCTGCATTGGCGCAGGGTCAGAAGCATTAGCCGCTACGATAATCGTATAGTCTAACGCGCCTTTTTCTTCTAATGTTTTTGCAATTGCAGCTACAGTAGAGGCTTTTTGCCCAACAGCTACATAAATACAATATACAGGCTCACCAGCATCGTAAAACTCTTTTTGGTTTAGAATTGTATCGATACAAACAGTGGTTTTACCTGTTTGACGGTCACCAATAACCAACTCACGCTGACCTCTACCTACCGGAATCATCGCATCGATTGCTTTTACTCCTGTTTGTAGTGGCTCTGTTACTGGCTGACGGAAAATAACTCCTGGTGCTTTACGCTCCAAAGGCATCTCATAAAGGTCTCCGCCGATTGCTCCTTTACCGTCGATAGGCAAACCTAGCGTGTTTACTACACGTCCTACCATCTCTTCACCTACTTTGAGTGAAGCGATACGGCCAGTGCGTTTTACTACGTCGCCTTCTTTGATTGATGTAGACGAACCGAATAATACAATACCTACGTTGTCTTCTTCGAGGTTTTGCACCATCGCTTCCAAACCGTTTTCAAATTGTACCAATTCGCCGTACTGTGCATTAGATAATCCGTAAACACGGGCAATACCATCTCCTACCTCCAATACGGTTCCAACTTCTTCTACCGAAGCGTCGGCTCCGAATCCTGATAATTGTTGTTTTAAAATTGCTGAAATTTCAGCTGGTTTGATTTCCGCCATCTTTTTTATTTTTATTGATACACGCCGAGACGTGGTTTGATATTAATTATTGATTAGCTCTCTTTTTAATTGATTTAATTTATCAGCAATAGATGCGTTGTATTGCATGTCGCCGATACGGATTATAAATCCGCCGATAATATCGGGGTTTACTTCGTTTACAATCTCTATTTGCGACTCAGTTGTCAATTCTTTAATCTTGTTGAGCACTTTTGCTTTGAGATCGTCTGTTAAAGGGGCAGCTGTGGTCACATAAGCTCTTGCAATACCTTTTGATGCTTCGTACAAAGCTATGTATTGGCTAGCTATCTGTGGCAACAAATCAAATCTTTGGTTGTTGTATAACAAGTCAAACAATGATTTTGTATCTGTCGAAAGTGATGAAAAAATTTCGTTCAATGCACTTTTTTTGGTTTCTCCTATTACGACAGGGTTGTTTAAAAAATGCTTGAGCTCCTCGCTTTCGTTCACTGCTTTGATGATCGTTTGCATATCGCCGAACAACTGTTCTGTAGCATTTTTTGCTTGAACGGTCTCTATCAACGCTTTGGCATAACGAACGGCTGCTCTAGAAGTAGTCATATGGTTAGTTTAATTTTACGTCGTTCAACAACGATTCTACCAACTGGTTTTGTGCTTGTGCGTCACCCAATTGATTTTTCATTAATTTTTCAGCAATCTCGATAGACAAACCAGAAACGTGGTTTTTGATGTCGGCCATCGCTGCAGATTTTTCGTTATCTATAGCTGCTTTTGCTTGCTGAATCATTTTTTCTCCTTCGGCTTGGGCTTCGTTTTTAGCTTCGCTGATCATTTTTTCTTTCATCTCGCGTGCTTCTTTAAGCATAGCGTCGCGTTCTGCTCTTGCTTCGGCCAGCAATTTTTCGTTGCTTGCTTGCAAGTTTTGCATTTCGCGTTTGGCGTTATCTGCTGCTGCCAAGGCATCGGCGATACCGTCTTCACGTGCTTCGAGTGCGTTGATGATTGGTTTCCAAGCAAATTTTCCTAACAAGAAAATGATAACCAACAAGATGATTGCTTGCCAGAAAAATAATCCAAAACTAAAATCGTGTATTAACTTCTCCATTATTCTATTAAATGAGTTTGTGTTCTAATTTGTTTTTGTTTAATCAAACAATATCTGTAACCAACCGTTACAGATATTGTCGTCATTGTTTTTAGTTGTTACCAAGGATCAATGCACCGAAAGCTAAACCTTCCAATAGTGCTCCAATGATAATCATTGCAGTTTGGATTTTACCTGCTGCTTCTGGCTGACGAGCGATTGCGTCCATCGCAGAACCACCAATTTTACCTAAACCATAACCTGCTCCGATTACGATTAAACCTGCTCCTACTAAAGTTGGAATTGTCATAATAAATGATTTTATAAAAAATTAAACAAAAATTCTAATTAATGATGGTCGTGCTCTTCTACGGCCGAACCGATAAATAATGACGACAACATCGTAAAAATAAACGCCTGCAAAAATGCAACCAAAATTTCTAACACGGTCAAAAACGTTGTCAACAAAAATGACACACCAACTGCGCCCGGTGTTGACAAGGTCTCTTTCATCACAAATGCTACAGCGATCAATCCCATTACTACCGAGTGACCTGCTGTGATATTGGCAAACAAACGAATCAATAGCGAGAATGGCTTGGTAAACATCCCCAACACTTCGATAGGTGCCAAAACTATTTTCATCGGCACAGGCACGCCTGGCATCCAAAAAATGTGTTTCCAATAATCTTTGTTTCCGTTTAGGTTTACATATAAAAAGGTAAACAACGCCAAACAAACGGTTACTGAAATATTACCTGTTACGTTCAATCCTAGCGGCGTTAATCCCAATAAATTCAACAAAAATATCAAGAAGAATACCGACAATAGGTAAGGCATAAATTTTTTGTATTTTTTCTCTCCGATGTTCGGACGAGCCATTTCGTCACGCACATAGATTACCAACGGTTCTAAAACGCGTCCAAAACCTTTTGGCAAATTGTTTGGAGATGATTTGTATGTTTTGGCTAATTTAGTAAACCCCCAAAACAACAATATTGAAGCTAATATTAAACCAAATACATTTTTAGTAATTGAAAAATCTAGTGGTTTTGCATTAGTTGGGTGATGATGCTCATCGTAGTTAATCGTACCGGCAGCATCAGTTTTGTAGATTTTGCCGTGGTAATATTTGTAAAACTGACCTCCGTTTTCTACAACTTTTCCTTTGTAAACAAAGTCTTCTGTAGACATAAACACTTTTAGCCCTTCGTCAATAAGAATGACAGGCAACGGAAAACCGTAGTGCTTGTGCGTTTCAGCATCGCCAAAAAATGAATAATAATGATCATCCATCAAGTGATGCTGTGCATATTCCTGAACAAACTCAGGCGAATCAGGATCTACCGCTACGTGCGCGTCATCGTGTCCAGAACTTTCCGACCCTTCTGCTCTTGATACCAAAGACATCAAAGCAAACAAAGCGACCGTTAACAAGCGAAGTGATTTTTTAATCGTCACCATACCGTGTTTATATTTTTTATGGTTCAAAAAATTTTGTGCAAATGTACAACTTTATTCTTTATATAAAACACCTTATTTAAAACTTTTTTAAAGCCGAATTTTCACTTTTATTTAACATGCTGTACGCGATGTACAAATCAAAAATCATAAAGAGAAAAAACACTGCTAAATAATTGTATTTGAAAAAATCTACATCGGGCTGATCCAAGACATTATGGGCAAAAAAGTAAGACACCACTACTTTTAAGGTAAAAACGCCCAAAAACACAAACCCCAACTGTTGGGCGGCAGATTTTTTGACCATCACCAACGCCACGAGTAAAACCAGTGACAAAACTACTTGCACAAGGTATATTTGACCTAACGAGATACTCACTCGCGCCCAATCGTCGGCAATGTCAAAATGGTCTTGCAAATAAACTTGTGCGCCGTAAGCAATGGCTGCTAATAATGCTAACCCAAAAATATATTTTCCTATTTTTTGCATGTTAATTTTCTTCGTTTTCGTCGGTATTTTCTTGCGGATAACGTGCTTTGAGATATTCGTCCCAGTTTTTCTTGATCAATACCACCACATAATCATCGGTACTGATAAGCACTGGGTCGCGGGTTATCTGATATTCTTGTTCGATTTCGAGGTACATCTGTGCCGATTGTGCAATATTACCCGATTTGATACCATGCAATACTAAAAACACTTGTGTATCTGAGTATTGATCTACCGAAAATTTGATGCCCGTATGTGCCCTGTCATCGGCATAGCGTTGTAGCTTTTGTTGCAATATCAAGTCTTCGCCTTGTACCGGATAGCTTACTTCGTAGATAAACTTGAGGTTGCGCGACAAATCCATCTTGAAATCCATTTTTTCTAATCGTGAAAAATCTTCTTTCAAAATACGTTCTGCTTCTTTGCCTTCTGTCGAGCTCGGGTAAGTGAGCGCTACGTGATTGAGTGCTGCTTTGTAACTTGCCAAGCCTTCGAGCTTACCGACCGTTACTGCGCGCAACAATTCGTATTTTGGCAACATTTGGTCGTTGAGCATCATCGGAATTTTCTCATCCAACTCATCCAAAACAGCTGCATAATCGCCCTGACTATACGTTTGGTAAATCTCTTCATAGTCATTTACAGGCTGCTCATCGGCTTTGATGGTCGCATTAGGGTTGAGAATCACTTGGGTATATTGCGAATTTGGATGATTCGCTTTCATGTCTTCGAGCATCGCTGTCGCCTTGGCTGGGTCGATGATGCTGTAAATTTTATACAAATGATATTTGGCTGGTTCTATCAATCGTTGGTCTGGGTCTATCGTCAAGAGTTTTTCTAGTCTTGCTGCGCCCAAACCGTATTCTTGCAAGCGTTCGTAATAAATTACACCCAGCTGATAATAAGCATTGTCCAAATCTTTTTTCAACAATTTGATTTGCTCTTCATTGGTCGGAATTTGCGCTATATAAAACGCTGGATCATAACGCTTGTCTGTAGTATTTTCTGACTCCTCTGCCAATTGCTCTTCAGCGTCTTCAGTGTTTGGCGTTTGACTTGCCGGCATTTGTATCGCTTCGTTCTCCCAACGCCAGTTGTCTACATTTGGACGGTTGCCCCAATTAGACGCAAACGATTGCTTGCCATTGTTAACAGAATTTTGCGAATAAAAATAAAAGTTTGACCCTCTACCGATACTGATACCTGCTGCATTTGAGCTACCGCTACTTGCTGCCGCAGCTGCATTGGCGCGTTCTTCGTCTTTTTGTTTGAGTTTTTCTACATAATCTGTCATCACGATGAGGCGCTCTTCGTCAGACATACTGACCAAGTTGAGGATACTGTCGTTTTTGCGCACCAATTGCTCAAAGTTAACCAAATCGATTAGCCCGTTGCGCTTGCGTTTGACGTGAAGGTATTCTCTCGTATTGGGGTTCATCAACACCATGGTGCTGTCGTAATATACGCCTGCTTTTTCGTAATCTTTTCCGCCGTAATAAATCTCAGCCAAATGCTGGTAATTGGCTTGCTTTACATAATTGTTGTCTCTGCTTTTTCGCAAAGAATAATTAAAGTTTTTGACTGCTTTGTCGATGTCGTTATGGTCTTCATACATCAATCCTATTTGATGAAAAATCATGTCTTGGTAGGCACGATTTTCTCTATCGCGAAGTAGTTTTTGGTATTCTTTGACAAATACTGCTGTATCCATCTGCGATTTGTCTTGATTGGCAAATTTTTGGGCATAAGCGTTGATTACATAGGCACGCGGAATGCTATAATTGTAATCTATTACCTCTTCGAAGTTTTGTATTGCTACTTGCTTTTCTCCTAATTTACTGTTCAATTGCCCCAAAATAAAAGTATATCTCGCCTTTTTGAGTTTTTCGTTTGTTAACGCATAGGCTTGCTCTAACGCTTGTTTGGCGCTATCATAAGCTTGTGTGTTGATGTAACCTTGCGCCAAGGTAGCCAAAGCTTCTGCTTTTACTTTGCCTTCGAGCTCTGGGTTTTTCAATAATTTTTTGAGATTACGGATAGCTGTGTTGTCATATTTGAGCCTAAGGTTGGTTTTTTCAGCCCAAATCGTAGCTTCGTAAAAAATATCGCTATCTGGGTAGCGCATAATGATATAGTTAAACGCCTCTTGTGCAGGCACGTAGCGCAAATCGTGGTAGCGCGCTTTACCCAAAAGCATATAAGCATCATCTATTTGCGGATTATTCTCTGCACCAGCGATAAAAATAGAATGGTCTTGCGCAGCTTTGATCGCTTTTTCTTCGGCACGCTGAAAGTTAGGGTTTTTCTGCGTATTGACAATTTCTTCCACCTCATCGGGCTGCATCATCTCTACTGGTAAAATTTTGGCAAAATTATCGGTACGCGAAGCTTTGATTTCTTCCACGCCTTTGTCATAGGCCAATTGCCCATTATACAAAATGTTATATTTTGCCGTTGTGGCGTGATACCCTCTAGTTAGCGCAGTGTTTTTGCTTGTAGAGCAAGCAAAGCACAAAGCGATGATTGCTACGATGCAACTGTATGTTAATATTTTTGATTTCAATACAACTATCTTTACCCTATACAAACTTTGAAATAAGTGTTTTTATTATTTCAAATCGTATCTATTTCTGTTTGAAGTGGTAAAAATATAAAAAACACTTTACATAAGCTGAATGTAAAGTGTTTTTTCTACTAATTCAAAAAATAATTATTGGTAAAGCTGTCTTTAGCTTTTCACAAACATTACTAAAATTGGCAATAAAAATAATAAATTATTGATTGTCAATTTATTTTTTTTGTCATGCAAATATCATACCGCAAACAAACTTTCGAGTTCGCTCATGGTGTTTTCATCGGTTTGGATATCTTTTACTACACGTCCTTTTTGCAAAGCAACGATGCGGTTGCTCACCTCTACGGTATGTTGTAAATCATGGCTAGAGATAAGCATAGTAGTATTTTTTTGACTAGCCAATTCTTTCAATAAATTTTTGAGTCTGATTTGCGTAGTTGGGTCAAGATTAGCAAAAGGCTCATCGAGAATTACCACTTTGGGCTGACCGATAAATGCTGCTGCAATACCTACTTTTTTCTGATTACCTTTAGACAAATCTCTGATATACTTGCTATTACCCAAAATTTCGTCATTAAAAAATGAGGCAAATGGCTGCAAAAACGTTTGTAGATCTGCAGACGAGACGCCTCTAAGATCGGCCACAAACTGAAAATATTCGCTTGGTGTAAGATATCCGATTAAAAAACTTTCGTCCAAAAAAGCCGAGGTAAAATTTTTCCAATCTTCAGATTTATTGACCGTGATATCGTTGTTGATTACTTGCCCTGTTGTTGGCTCTATCAAATCGAGCAAAAGGCTAAACAATGTGGTTTTGCCTGCGCCGTTGTTGCCGACCAATCCAAAGCTCTCGCCAGCATTGATATGGAGTTCGTCTATATGCAAAACTTCATTTTGCTGATATTTTTTAGAAAGATTTTGTATGCTAATCATAATTAATTGCGTTTGTATGCTTGTAAGGTTGAATGTTTTTCTTTTTGGTAAACTTTTTGGATTTGATTAAAGAAATAATCTTTGAAGGCAAAACCGAGTATTCCGGCCAAGGCAACCAAAAGGCTACCCATCCACGAGCTATGAAGCGCTGCACCTATGGCGTACAAAGCCATGGGCAACAACAATTTTGGCAACGACAATAGCATGCTGCGTACGTTAAATGCAGATTTGTCGCCCATCAAATTTTTGTTGGTTGTAAGGTCGATTGGTGTTTTGATATAGGCGCCACTAAGCATCACCAAATAACTGTTTACACCCATGTTGAAAATTGCTGCACAAACCACCATCAAGTAAATATCCCAGCCAAAATAGATGTAAAACGAACCTACCAAGGCGCAAATAATGGTTGCAAAAACCATCAGCATCCACTTGGCTTGTAAATAGTCTTTGTAAGTTACGTTTTGTGTCATCATAAACGGGTAGTAAGACGAATCCCAACTTGGAATGTAGTTGCCAAACATAAAGACAAATCCGCCAGAGACAAAAACCGCTGCAAACATGTGCATGGCTTTGGATCCGCCAAAAGACGAGAATCCGCCAAAAAACAACAATCCGTAAAAAATAAACAAAAAGCTGCCTATCATGGCCGATTTTGACCGTTTGTTGCGCGTTAGCATCTTTACATCTAATTGTAAAAAAGTGCCCATTTTTCCGAAATTATTGAGCCAAGAAACATTGAGGTTATTGACCTTCTCTGCTTGTGCCATCACTCCTTTGTCGAGATATAAATTGTGCAAAATTGTTTTGGCAGACCATTGATACAAAGCCCATAAAACTACAGCCAAAATCAGCGACAAACCGATGTATTGATAAAACGGATAAAAAATGTTTTGTGAAAGTGCAGAGATGTCTATCCAACCATTATAATTGGCCAATCCGCCAAAAACCAACACACTCGCCATGATGCCAAAGACTACATTGTTTTTATTGATGAGAAAATTGATATAATTATTGATTTGCACCAACAAAAAACAAGCGATGGCTAATGATAAAACCTTGAGTTTGTCGGGCTGTGTGATGAGGAGGTTGATAAAAAGTGGCACAAAAAACAAGGTGCTCAGCAAAGTGTAGATAGACAAGGTACTTTGCAGTAACATTTGTTTAACGATTTTCTTTTTGGGTAGATTAGACAAAAGCAATGGTTTGATGTTCAGATAATTGAATTTCTGAAAAATGTACCTCGCTATCAATTCAAACACAAAATAGTACAAAAGATAACTACAAATGAGCGGTATGATATTGGTTGAAGAATCGTCTAATTGTTTTGCTAAAATCATTGGTAAAAAAATACCGCCTAGCAAAAAGAAGAATGACAACGAAAGATAGTTAATCCCTACAAGGATGGTTGCCAGCAAGTTACCCACAAATTGCGGATTTCTAACAAATTCTTTTTTTCGGAGGTAAAATAGCTTACTGAACATAAATTTTACTGTAATGGTTTATCCATAAGTAGTTGGTAAACAAAAAATGTTACAACAAAATATAAAAAAAAGAGTTGCAGTGCGTGCAACCCTTCTCTCTCTACAACGCAAGAAAAAAGTCTTTTCGTTGAGAAGCAATCTAAAATTAATAAAAAACAACTAAATATCCTTCATTGACAAATATAATAAATTTTTATTAATACAAAAATTTTGTTAACTTTTTTTGACTACTTCAATGAAAAAAATCACCAAAACAATACCTAGCTATTGTATGTATAAGAATTTTAGGTATATTTGCATACCTAAAAACCTTAAGTATGAAAAAACAACAACAACTTTACAAAGGCAGCCTCAACACCATTATCATGAAACTTTTGGAACAAAATGACAAAATGTATGGTTACGAGATTACCCAAAAAGTAAAAGAAATTACGGCGGGCGAACTCAGTATTACTGAAGGCGCGCTGTACCCAGCTTTGCACAAAATGGAGGCCGAAGGTTTTTTGGATGTAGAAATGGCAAAAGTAGATGGTCGCGTACGCAAATATTACAAACTAACCGAAAACGGTGTAAAAGAAACGCATTCTCGCCTAGAAGAATTGGAAAATTTTATCCGCAATATGCAAAATATTGTAGCTGGTCCTAGTTTTAAACTTGAAATGTAATGAAATTGACAACAGAACAGATACAAATTATTGACACTGCTCTATACAAAAAATGTAATTTCAAGGATTTTGATGACGTTCGCATCGAATTGGTAGATCATATCTCTACAGAAATAGAGCAAGAAATCGAAACAAGTTTATATTCTTTTGAAGAAGCTTTCATCAAAGTAATGAACCGGTGGAATCCGTTGATATTGCCTAAATCATGGAGCTGGTACGACAACGTGTCTTTCATTATTTGTAAATTATGGAAAAAACTAGATATGAAGTTTTTATATCTCGGAATTCCGTTTTCGGCTATATATACCTTTTTTTATATTCAGCTACTCAAGCAAGATTTTCCCGTTTATTCAATTACTGTTACAATAATATTCATCAGTATAGTTTGTTCGTTATTTTTAGTATATCGTAAGTTTTTTAACAAAACCAAAACAACAATGAGTAGCTATGCTCTATATAAAATATATGGGCAAGTATTGGTTTTGTTGCTATTTTCAGTTTTGTTTTTCATCAATAGAAAGCATTCAGAAGTTTATCTTTTTCCGCTCATTTATGCATCTTACGTGTTAATTGGCAAAGCGTGGATAATGCAAAAGCATATCAAAATTGAAAATCAACTTTTAAAAGTATTGTGATGAAACTAACCGAACAGCAAATAGAGCAACTATTTACCTTTACCAAAAAACATTTGGTAGAGCACTACGATGTACAAGTAGAGTTGGTCGATCATTTGGCCAATGCCATCGAAGCGCAATGGGCAGAAAACCCAAATATTTCGTTTGAGGATGCACTCGAAAAAGAATTCAAAAGTTTTGGCGTTTTTGGATTTACAGGATTGGTCGAGCAAAAGCAACACGCCTTACAAGCTCATTATTGGTCAATCATTAAAAAAGAAATCATCCGCTTTTTTACCATCCCCAAAATCATTTTTACTGCATTGTTAGTCTATTTGTTATTCAATGTTTTTAGTCATCCGACTGCGTTGGTTCAACAAATTTGGACTGGTGTAGAAATCGCACTTTTTATCGTCACGATATGCGTATGGATTTATCAAATGCGTCGACTTAAAAAAGGAAACAGAAAATATTTACTTTACGCTATCTGTAATTATTTTTATAGTCTTCCGGTTTTGTTTATTGTCTATTTTCAATCACACAACAGCAGAGACCTCAACTTTCTCTGGACAATAATAAAAACCTCACTTACAGCTTTTTACATATTGTTTTGCATTATTTTATTCACAAAAATATTGCCAATGTTAAAACACGAAATCAAAGAAGTTGAAAAAAAATACAACTTGCTATGAAACTAACTGAACAACAAATAGAACAACTGTTTGAATTTACCCGCAAACACTACGTAGAGCACTACGATGTACAAGTAGAGTTGGTCGATCATTTGGCCAATGCCATCGAAGCGCAATGGGCAGAAAACCCAAATATTTCGTTTGAGGATGCACTCGAAAAAGAATTCAAAAGTTTTGGAGTTTTTGGATTTACCGGCTTGGTCGAGCAAAAGCAAACCGAGTTGCATAAATATTACACTAAATTGATGTGGAAAGAAGTATTGAGCTTCTTTACTATTCCCAAAATTATTTTGACTATTTGCTTGTATTTTGCCTTATTTGTCGTCCTAAAGAATTTTATGCCTTATAGCGAAATCATTTTTATGTCGCTTACCCTACTCATCTTTTTGTATGTTATCGTAGACGGTTTTGCGTTTATCCGAAATATCAAAAAACAACAAAAGAAAACCAACAAAAATTGGTTAATACAATCTGTTGCCACACAAGTTTACTCCTTACCAATGATTGTAAGTTTCTCGCCTTTTTATAGTGTATTTAGGCAAGTTTTCGAAAACGAAAGCAAAAGCTTATCCGTAGGATATTTTTACATCGTATCAGCTTTTTTATTGCTTTTGTTTATGGCCACTTATGTACTGATTTACCGATTAAAACCTGTTTTGAAAAATGAAATTACCAAAACTGAACAGAAATTTAAGTTGGCCTAGAAAGCTTCAGAACCAAAAAAGCCTGCTTAATGGTTTAAACAGACTTTTTTTGAATTATTTTAAACAGGCTCTTAGTTACTACTCGGCGGATAATTTTGTAAAACTTTACTAATCATTTCTTTGATTCGCGCATCTTTTTTCTCCGGGTTCATTTGTAAATTTCCAGTAACTTTTCCTTGCCAAATCAACTCTTTATTGCTCGATTGTAAAAAATCGATATACAAAACACCTTGTGTTTGCGTGCTTACCGTTTGGTAGCCTCCCCCCCACATCCACGGATTCCATCCCCATGGTCGGTACATGCCGTAACCCCATCCGCCGTAAAACTGATTTACATATACATCTTCGTGCGTATCTGTAAACAAATTAATCAGCAAATCAGGGTTTTCTGCTTTCATCATTCCTTTCGAAGCCATTTCAAAATCAATTGCTTGCATGATACGTTTTTTGTCTAAATCAGAAATTTCTAATCTATCCAAACCATCGACCAAATAAGCATAGGTTTTGAACTGGTTAAAGTTCACATTTCGATCATAATCTGTAGCCACGCGCACGCTGCTACAAGCCGACAAAGCAAGCATCATTCCGATACTTAAAAAAGCAATTAATTTTTTCATGATATTACGAGTTTAAAAGGTTATCATCTACAAAATTGGGCAAGGTAACTTTGAGGTTTGGCTCAGCTTCCATTGCACGTTTAATCGCAAAAACAGCACCTTCGTTACGTGCCCAGCTTCTGCGAGATATACCATTGTTTACATCCCAGAAGAGCATCGATTTTAGGCGTTGTTCTGCTTCTAAAGTACCATCAAGAAGCATACCAAAACCGCCGTTGATTACTTCGCCCCAGCCAACGCCACCACCGTTGTGGATAGAAACCCAGGTTGCCCCGCGGAAACTGTCGCCAATCACATTGTGAATGGCCATATCGGCGGTGAAACGAGAGCCGTCATAAATATTTGATGTTTCGCGATAAGGCGAATCGGTTCCTGATACATCATGATGGTCGCGACCCAGAACAACCGGACCTATTTTTCCGGCTGCAATAGCATCGTTAAACGCTTTGGCAATGTTGGTTCGTCCTTCGGCATCGGCATATAAAATACGTGCTTGCGAACCCACCACCAATTTGTTTTCTTGTGCACCGCGAATCCACTGAATGTTATCTTTCATTTGCTGTTGAATTTCAGCTGGCGAGGTTTTGATCATTTCTTCTAAAACTTCACAAGCAATATCATCGGTTTTTTTCAAATCTTCTGGATTGTTGCTTGCACACACCCAACGGAATGGGCCAAAGCCGTAATCAAAACACATCGGTCCCATAATATCTTGTACATAAGATGGATATTTAAACTCACGACCCAACGTGGGGTTTTCTGCCATTACATCGGCTCCAGCACGCGAAGCTTCTAGTAAAAAGGCGTTGCCGTAATCAAAAAAGTAAGTGCCTTTTGCGGTGTGCTTGTTGATGGCAGCTGCGTGTCGGCGCAAAGTTTCTTGTACTTTTGCTTTGAACAAATCAGGGTTTTCTGCCATCATTTTATTGGCGTCTTCAAACGAAATATCAGCGGGATAATAGCCGCCAGCCCAAGGATTATGCAATGAGGTTTGATCTGAGCCTAAATCGATATGTATGTTTTCTTGGTCAAATTTTTCCCAAACATCCACCACGTTTCCTAAATATGCGATAGAAACGACTTCTTTAGCAGCTTGTGCTTTGCGAACACGGTCGACTAATTGGTCTAAATCTTCGATAATTTCATGAATCCAACCTTGACTGTGGCGAATTTTAGTAATTTTTGGATTTACTTCGGCACAAACCGTGATGCAGCCGGCAATAGTTCCCGCTTTTGGCTGTGCACCGCTCATTCCGCCCAAACCAGACGTTACAAACAAGTTGCCTTTTGGTTCTTTACCAATTTTTCTAAAACCGTTCAAAACCGTGATAGTTGTACCGTGTACGATGCCTTGCGGGCCAATATACATGTACGATCCAGCAGTCATTTGTCCGTATTGCGTAACGCCCAAAGCATTGAATTTTTCCCAATCGTCTGGTTTAGAATAATTCGGAATCATCATACCATTGGTAACAACAACCCTTGGCGCATTTTTGTGCGACGGAAACAAGCCCATTGGATGACCAGAATACATTACCAAGGTTTGCTCATCGGTCATTTCGCCCAAATATTTCATGGTTAATAAATACTGTGCCCAATTGCTGAACACTGCACCATTTCCGCCATAAGTAATTAATTCGTGCGGATGTTGTGCCACGGCATAATCCAGATTGTTCTGAATCATCATTTGTATGGCTTTTGCCTGCAACGATTTTCCTGGATATTCGTTGATATCGCGCGCATACATGCGGTATTTCGGACGAAAACGGTACATGTAAATACGGCCATATTTTTCTAATTCTTCCTTAAATTCGGGTATAAGTGTTTCGTGATGTTGCGGTTCAAAATAACGCAACGCATTGCGCAACGCCAATGTTTTTTCTTCTGCTGTTAATATCTCTTTACGCTTTGGTGCGTGGTTTATCGTAGCGTCATACAAAGCTGCAGGTGGCAAAGTTGCCGGTATCCCCTGAAGTATTTCTTCTTGAAACGTCATAGTTCTTGGTTTTGTTTTTTTCTTTATTTGATCGATTAATTTGCTGAATCCGTAAGGGCAATGTTTGCATCCGCTCATGCAACAATAGCCGCGGTCTAGAAGGTATTTTTCAGTAAAAACTCTGTAGCCTTTGTCTGAAAGATAAAAATCTATCCCTTCAATTAACTCTTTCTTCATAATTACAAAGTTAATAATTAACAGTGTGATTTTTAGAATAATTTCTGGGATTTTGTGAATGCTTTGATTAATGATATTCCCGTTTAACCGCCAACTTGCGATTTACTATTTATTTTGTACTTTTACTTTTAAAATATTTTAATTATGGATATTCAGGCTACAAAATTGGAGCTGATAAAGCGGCTCTTGCTTGTTGATAAAGAATCGGTTCTAGAAGAATTGAAAAAAATACTCTTGTCAAGCTCAAACAAAGACGGAGTTGTCGGATATTCAGTAGACGGAAAACCATTGACTTTAAACGAGTATCAACAAAAAGTACAAAAAGGAATTGATGATATAGCATCAGGCAATTTTACTTCGGATGAAGATTTTGCCAAAGAAATAGAAACTTGGTAAGATCATGTATAAAATTAAATGGTCAAATGAAGCGAAGTTAGATGTAAAGAATATTTACGATTTTATAAAGGTGAAGTCTGTACAGGCTGCAAAAAATCTTGTTACAGATATTCGTAATGCACCTAAATCAGTTATCTTTGAAAATCAGTTTAGCGCAGACGAATACGCTTCACAATGTAGAAAAATTGTGGTAAAAAACTATAAAATTCTTTATGTTGCCGATGTTCAAAATGAAACCATAAATGTAATAGCGGTTTTTGATACCAGACAAAATCCTGATAAATTATCAGATATTGTTGTAAAACCTTAAAGACGACTCCCAATGCCATTAATAATTTCAAAATTTTGGGTACCAAAGGGTTTTTCGGGGATTACCATCTATCCGTTTATTTTTGCGCGCAAAAACCGCATCGGCAATCAGGTTTTTATCAACCACGAAAAAATACATATTCGCCAACAGCTAGAGCTCCTTGTTTTGCCTTTTTTTGTTTGGTATTTGATAGAGTTTTTGATTCGTTTGATACAATTCAAAAACAAAAGAATAGCTTACAGAAATATTTCTTTTGAACGCGAAGCTTACGCCAATGAGCAACAATTGAACTACCTCAACAAACGAAGTTTTTTTGCTTTTTTACGATACCTATAAATATAATTTGTTCGAATATATAAGTTTTTATCAGACCTACAAGGTTTGAAAACCTTGCAGGAACTTAATTGATTCAAATTTATTGTACTTTTGTTGTAATCAACGCAACCCTATGATTACGCCACAACAAGCATCTTTCAACCAAAAAATAATTGTCCCAAATAATTTCGGGATCGAAGTTTATGTAAAAAGAGAAGATGTTTTACACGCCGAAATATCGGGCAATAAATTCCGCAAGTTGAAATACAATTTGGAAGAAGCAAAACGCTTAGGTTATGCGAAGTTGCTGACTTTTGGCGGGGCGTATTCCAATCACATTGCAGCAGTTGCGGCAGCTGGGCGTGATTTTGGATTTGAAACCATTGGCGTGATTCGAGGTGAAGAATTGCAGGAAAAATACTTGGAAAATCCTACATTAAAAAAAGCTGAAAAAGACGGCATGCAATTCAACTTTGTAACTCGAACACAATATCGCGAGAAAAATAACGGGGCTTTTTTGGCAGATTTGAAGCAAAAATACGGAGATTTTTACTTGATTCCGGAAGGTGGCACCAACGATTTGGCGATAAAAGGCTGCGAAGAAATTTTAACTTCAGAAGATAAAATATTCGATATTATTTGTTGTGCCGTAGGAACAGGCGGCACCATTTCGGGCATTATCAACAGTTTGCAACCGCATCAAAAAGCCGTTGGTTTTCCGGCTTTAAAGGGTGATTTTTTATCCAAAGAAATAAAAAAATACACCAAAAACGACCAATGGAATTTGGTCACTGATTATCATTTCGGCGGTTATGCAAAAACTACAGACGAATTAACAAATTTTATCCAAAACTTCGAAAAAAATACTTCTGTAAACCTCGAGCCTATTTATACAGGCAAACTGTTTTTTGGCGTAATCGATTTAATATCAAAAGGTTACTTTAAGCCAAATTCAAAAATATTAATCATTCATACGGGAGGTTTGCAGGGCAATTTATCTGGCATAAAATAAAAAAACTGCCTCAAACAATTGGCCTGAGACAGTATTTATCAATTTATTCTTGGTTAAAAATTTGCGGTGACTTTGTCTATTGCAGCAATGGTATCATCAAGGTCTTGATACGTGAGCGCATCGGCAATAAACCATGTTTCGTAAGACGACGGCGCGATATAAACTCCTTCTTGAAGCAGTCCGTGAAAAAAGTCTTTAAAACGCTGTGTATCGCCATAGCCAGCCGTTTTAAAATCATAAATTTCTCTTGCATCAAAAAAGACAGATATCATCGACCCTACACGGTTGATGGTAAAATCTACTTTGTTTTTGGTCAACACCTCTCGCATGCCTTTCTCTAAGTAAGCTGTTTTTTGTGCCAATCTTTCAAAAATATCAGCATCGTTGTTCAAACTTTGTAACATTTGCAAACCCGCAGCCATCGCCAACGGATTGCCCGACAGAGTACCCGCCTGATACACCGAGCCCAATGGCGCCAAGTGATTCATGATTTCGTTACGTGCTGCAAAAGCCCCAACAGGCAATCCGCCGCCAATCACTTTGCCAAAACAAACAATATCTGCATCGACACCTAGTAACTCCTGTGCACCGCCTTTCGCCAAGCGAAAACCAGTCATTACCTCATCAAAAATAAGCAATGTGCCATGCTGGTCACACAATTGTCGCAAACCATTCAAAAATTCGTTTTTGGCTGGGATACAACCCATGTTTCCGGCTACTGGCTCAATGATTATCGCCGCAATCTCTTCAGGGTTTTCATCAAAAAGTTGTTGTACACTCGCCAACGAGTTGTAATCGGCAAGCAAAGTGTCTTTGGCAGCGCCTTGGGTTACGCCAGCGCTGTTGGGCACGCCAAAAGTAGATGCGCCACTACCAGCAGCAATCAAAAAAGCATCTGAATGCCCGTGATAACAACCTGCAAATTTGATAATTTTTTCTCTTTGGGTATAACCTCTCGCCAAACGAACGGCGCTCATACAAGCCTCAGTACCCGAGTTTACAAATCTTATTTTGTCGATATTGGGTACCATCTCTACGGCGAGTTTGGCAATCTCAGTTTCGATCTCAGTTGGCGCACCAAAAGATGTGCCTTGCTTGGCTTTTTCTACCACCGCATTCACCACTGGCGCATAGGCATGCCCCAAAATCATTGGTCCCCACGAATTGATGTAGTCGATATATCTGTGGCCGTCTTCATCATACAAATAGGCTCCTTTTGCACTTTTGATAAACAATGGCGTTCCGCCCACTCCTTTAAAAGCGCGCACTGGTGAGTTGACGCCTCCGGGGATGTATTGTTGTGCTTCGTTGAATAATTGACTACTTCGTTGGTACTTCATGGTATTTTTGTTTTTTTTAATTTATTTGATGCGTAAATATTGTCCTACGCCGATAGTATCTCCGCTAAGGCTATTGAGTGTTTTCAAAGCTTCGACTGTCGTGTCAAATTTTTTGGAAATAGCATATAATGTATCGCCTCTCTCTACAAGGTAATAATCTGCTGTAGATTGTTTTGTCGGATAGCTTGTCTGTTGATAGTTTTCACCCAAAGCCTGTTCGTCCAACTTGTACAATTCGTATCTTTCAATAATCGATATTAGCTTGTCTGCATATTTTGGATCGGTGGCATAACCCGCTTTTTTGAGTCCTCTCGCCCATGCTTTGTAATCGGAGATGTTGAGTTTAAATAACTCAGTATAATATGGTCGATACGCCAAAAACTCTGAGTGGTCGTTATACGATTCTTTCACCGAGTCGTACATTCTAAAACACTCATCGGGTGCATCGTCTGTGTGTCTAACAGATTTCCCGGTCCAGTTGACTTTACATTTGATGCCAAAGTGGTTGTTGGCCTCGCGAGCCAAACGTCCGTTACCTGAGCCCGATTCTAAAATCGCCTGTGCCATTTTTATACTGGCCGGAATTTTATATTCTTGCATATTCTCTATCGCCAATTGTTTGTGGTTTTCGATGTATTCTTCAACCGAGCTACGTTCTACACTTACTTTTGACGTTGCTTCGAGACTTTCTACTTCTTCTACTTCTTCGATTACCACCACTTTTTCTTCTACCTTTTTTGGTGTTGTTTGTTGGGTAGTTTTTGGATAGTGTTCTCTTATTTTTTGTTTGGTTTTGGCATTGCGGTTAGCTCCACAAGAGGCGAGCATTAGCACTATCGATAGTCCGATAATTTTTTTCATAAGCACGATTAGTTTAGGGTCTTCAAAAAGACATTCAAAGGTATAAAATATTTTTGGTTATCCTCAAAAAATTAGTTTGTTCGGTGGCTTTGTTAACAATCTAATTGTTACGGACTAAGCCTTTGTCAAAAGTTTTGATATCTGCACAAGAGTTTCGCAAAAAATATTTAATTTTGAACAAAATTCATGCTGATGCAACGCATTACCCTATTCATTTTACTTTTGTTCTCTATGACGCTGCAGGCGCAAGAAGATTACGAAGCGCAACAACGCAAACTCGAGAACCAAAAAGCATCATTGATTAAAGAAATCAAACAATTTCAATCGTTACTTTCTTCCGAAAAAAGTAAAGAACGTGATATTTTGAGCGAAATCACCGAGAGCAATCGAAAAATTAGTCTGACCAATCAGCTGATTAGCACTTACAAAAAAGAATTGCGTGTGATTGCCGATGATATTTACACCAAAACATTAGAATCAAACAAACTGAAAAAAGAATTGGCGGTACTCAAAGAAGATTATGCCAAAACTATCCGCACCTCATACAAATCGCGGTCTGAGCAAAGCAAAATTTTGTTTGTCTTGTCGTCTGATAGTTTTTTACAAGCCTACAAACGCATGCAATACATCAAGCAATACGCCAAATACCGAAAATCTCAGGGCGAAGAAATCAAGCAAAAATCAGCCGAATTGGCCAAGATTATGCAAAAACTCGAAGTACAAAAACAAAAACAACAAGCAGCATTAGCCGAGCAGCAACAAGTGATTAACGAATTGCAACAAGAAAAAAACAAACGAAGCGAGCTGATGAGTTTGGTGCGCAAAGACCAGAAAAAATATACCGCACAAATCAACAAAAAACAAGAAGAAAGCAGACGTATCGACAGGCAAATAAAAGTGTTGATACAAAAAGCTATCGAAGAAGCCAACCGCAAAGCACGCGAAAAAGCCCGTGAAAAAGAAGGCACAAGTGGTGCTGAAAAAACAACGGTGAGCAGCAGCAAGTTTTCTCTTACCCCGGAAGAAGAAGCCTTGGCTAGCACTTTCAAAAACAACCGCGGTCGCCTACCTTGGCCAGTTACAAAAGGATATATTTCGGGTAAATATGGTAGTCAGCCGCATCCGTCTGTACCCAATATCACCATCGAAAATCATGGCGTAGATATCTCTACCGAAGCCAATGCTAGCGTACGCGCAGTCTTTGAAGGCGAAGTGACAGAGATACAAGTATTGGCGGGCACCAAAGTAGTGTTTGTACGACACGGAGATTATATATCGGTTTACCAAAACCTGAGCAGTGTATCGGTGAAGCAAGGACAAAAAGTATCGACCAAACAAACCATCGGTACGGTGGCACGCAACCGCGAAGGACAATCGATACTCAAATTTTATCTTACGCAAAACAATCAGTTTCAGAACCCACAGTCTTGGCTGAGTAAAAAATAATGATGATGAAAAACCTCAAAGCACCTTTCAACCTTCGCCAATGGATAGACGAAAACAGAGATTTACTCAAGCCTCCCGTTGGCAATAAAAACATTTATAAACACGAATCTGACGATTTTATTGTGATGGTTGTAGGTGGGCCAAATGCTCGAAAAGACTATCACTACAACGAAACAGACGAGTTTTTTTACCAACTCGAAGGCGAGATTCAAATAGGTTTGCAAATAGATGGAGAAAAACAAGTGGTGCACCTGGGCGCAGGCGATGTGTTTTTGGTGCCAGCAGGCGTACCTCACTCGCCAGCCAGATCTGAAGGCTCTGTAGGATTGGTGGTCGAAATCAAAAACAAAAAAGGCAAAAAAGACGGACTGATGTGGTATTGCGACCATTGCAACAACCTTTTGCACGAGGTTTATTTTCCGTTAGAAGATATCGAAAAAGATTTTTTAAAGCATTTTAAAGATTTTTACCATTCAGAAGCCTTGAGAACGTGTTCGAATTGTGGCGAAATCATGCCTACCGACGAGCGTTTTGTTAAATAAATATCAGAGATAAATAGTTATATTTGTAAAAATTAAAACAACTAAACAGTAAATACATGGACAACTTTGGAATGAAAGATGCCTTGAGCAGATTGGGCATCAAAGAGTTAAACGAAGGTACATCTACTGGTAACCAATGGTTTGCCAACGACGAAATTATCGAATCGTATTCGCCAGTAAACGGAGAATTGATCGGAAAAGTAAAAACTACCTCCAAAGAAGATTACGAAAAAGTAATGGAAACAGCCCAAGCGGCTTTTAAAGAATGGCGAAAAATGCCGGCTCCGCAAAGAGGCGAAATTGTACGTCAGTTTGGCGAAAAACTAAGAATATACAAAAACGACTTAGGAAAACTCGTTTCTTACGAAATGGGAAAATCATTCCAAGAAGGTCTGGGCGAAGTACAAGAGATGATAGATATCTGCGACTTTGCTGTAGGATTATCACGTCAGTTGCACGGATTGACCATGCACTCAGAGCGACCTTTGCACAGAATGTATGAGCAATATCACCCGCTAGGTGTGGTTGGGATTATCTCGGCCTTCAACTTCCCGGTTGCTGTATGGAGCTGGAACACTGCTTTGGCATGGATTTGTGGAGATGTTTGCGTTTGGAAACCATCCGAAAAAACTCCGCTTTGTGGCGTAGCTTGTCAAAATATTATTGCTGAAGTATTGAAAGAAAACAACTTGCCAGAAGGTATCTCTTGTTTGATAAACGGAGATTACAAAGTAGGCGAATGGATGTCAGCAGACAAAAGGATTCCGCTCGTATCTGCCACAGGATCAACACGAATGGGTAAATTGGTTGCCGAGAAAGTTGCTGGCAGATTAGGCAAATCATTATTAGAATTGGGCGGAAACAACGCCATCATCGTTACCCCTGATGCCGACATCAAAATGACGGTAATCGGTGCTGTCTTTGGCGCTGTAGGTACGGCTGGGCAACGTTGCACCTCTACCCGCAGATTGATTATCCACGAATCGATTTATGAGCAAGTAAAAGAAGCCATCACTGCGGCTTACCAACAATTGAGAATTGGCAATCCATTAGACGAAAACAACCACGTGGGGCCACTTATCGACAAAGGATCTGTAGAAAACTACCTCAACGCAATTGAAAAAGCCAAAACCGAAGGCGGAAACGTGTTGGTAGAAGGCGGTGTATTGGAAGGCAACGGATATGAAAGCGGATGCTATGTAAAACCATGTATCATCGAGGCGAAAAACGAGTTTGAGATTGTACAACACGAAACTTTTGCACCTATCTTATACCTACTCAAATATTCGGGTGAGGTAGCCAATGCTATCGACACACAAAACGATGTAGTACAAGGCTTGTCTTCTGCCATCATGACCAACAACTTGCGCGAAGCAGAGCAGTTTTTGAGCTATGCAGGCTCTGACTGTGGTATCGCCAACGTAAACATCGGTACCTCTGGGGCTGAGATTGGCGGTGCATTTGGCGGTGAAAAAGAAACTGGCGGCGGACGCGAATCGGGCTCTGATGCTTGGAAAGTGTATATGCGCAGACAAACCAACACCATCAATTATTCTACTGATTTACCATTGGCACAAGGCATCAAATTTGATTTGTAACCAACAGCCAATCTATCATAACTATGACAAAAACACCGCAAGCGATTGTGGTGTTTTTTTGTCTTTAGAGCCATTGTACCAATTATCTAGGGAGTTTGCATTAATAAATATTTTAGTATATTTAGCAATTAAACATCTTATCATGCAAAAAACATTTTTTCTCTTACTAAGTAGTTTACTCCTCTTTGCTTGTTGCAAAAGCGATGACGACATATCGACCCCCGACCCTAACATACCCGAAATAGAAAAACTACCACCCGCCACACAAACCGGTGCCAACACCGTAGGTTGCCTCGTTAATGGTATGGCTTTTTTGCCAAGTGGCAGTTTGACAGGTAGCTCGAACCCTTATTGCGGTTACTACTATGATGAATTTGTGCTAGTTTTTAGAGTAGTGAAAAATGAAGAAAATATTACAGGTAATGGTACAGAATCAGTAGCAATATACATTGACGAAACAATATTAGAAGAAAACGCAACATATATATTAAAACATATACAGGGTCAAAAAAGAGCCGTGTTTAAAATAATAGGAGGAACAATAACAACACCTGATGAATATTATGAAACCAATAACGAATATACTGGCGAACTCCATATTACTAAATTAGACAAAGACAACAACATCATATCTGGCACGTTTTGGTTTGATGCCGTAAACGAGCAAGGAGAAGCTGTAGAAATACGCGAAGGACGTTTTGATATGGTGTTTGATGGCTGGGCAGGATGATTATTAACCATTCAGCTAAATAACTATGACAAAAACACCACAAGCGATTGTGGTGTTTTTTTTGTACGATAAAAAAAGGTACATTTGTCGTTCAATAATTATAGTTATGTCTTTGAAAAAAGCTTTGATTTGGGTGTTTATCGTTTTATTGATAGACCAATTGAGTAAAATATATATCAAAACAAATTTCTTATTAGGAGAAGAAGTCCATGTATTTGACTGGTTTAGAATCCGATTTATCGAAAACGAAGGCATGGCTTGGGGCGTCAAACTACCTGGCGATTATGGCAAACTATTGCTTACCTTGTTCAGAATAGTTGCCGTTGGCGGAATTTTGTATTGGCTCAATGACACCATCAAAAAAAATAGTCCAAAGTTGCTCACTTTTGCCATTGCATTGGTACTGGCAGGTGCGCTGGGCAATATCATCGACTCGGTATTTTATGGGGTAATTTTTAGCGAAAGTACGCCTTATCACTTGGCCGAGGGTTTTGCTGCAGAGCCTTACGGCAGCTGGTTTCATGGCAAGGTGGTAGATATGCTATATTTTCCGATTTGGCAAGGCAATTTGCCTGAATGGTTGCCTATTTGGGGCGGACAAGATTTTTTGTTTTTTAATGCGATTTTCAACATTGCCGACTCTGCCATTACTGTTGGGGTAGCCATCATGATTTTGTTTAACAAACGATTGTTTAAGTAAACTCAATCAAACCTTGTAAACTCTAAGCCAAGCAGGGCTAATTCTAATCAATAATTAGTTATAATAGATTTTTGTTGTTAAATTGTACAAAAATCTGACTTATGCATAGAGTTATCTATTTATTTACTTTTTTATATACGCTGATTGGTTTTTCGCAAGAATCATCTATTGATAGTTTGATACAACGCAACAAAACCATTAGTGATGATATAGAAAAGATAGACAACTGGAACAAAATTGCCGATTTATACAAGGTAAAACAGCCCGATAGCACGCAACTCTATGCACAGAAAGCCCTTGTTTTGGCAGACAAGCTAGATTACAGTGACGGCCAAGCAACGGCTTTTATGAACCTCGGAAACGCTTCGATAATTTTGGGTGATTATCCATCTGCCTTAAATCTTTTTTCTAATGCCAAAAATATTTATGAAGACCTCAATACTACCGATGGTTTTAATCATGGTTTGGCCAGAGCATATGGCAGTATTGGCGTAGTTTTCTCAGAACAAGGTAGTTATACAAAATCATTAGAGTACCATTTAAAAGCGTTAAAAATCTATGAAGCGGCGAATAAAGAAGATATGCTGGCCAAGGTTTACAACAACATCGGTGTGGTGTACAAATCTAGAGATGAGGGTTTTAAGGCGTTAAACTACTTTCAGAAAGCCAAAAAAATTCAGGAAAAAATCGATGATATTAGCATAGGAATAACCACGACAAATATCGGCAATATCTATTTGGGACTTGATGATTATACGCAAGCATTATTGTATTACAAAGAAGCCAAAAATCACTTTGACAAACACCCCGATGCTAGAGGTGAAGGCGAATTATACAACAATTTTGGCCTGTATTACAGCCGTACCAACAACAACAAATTGGCGCTTGAAAGCTGGCAAAAAGCCGTGGTTAAATTCAAACAAATAAACGACAAATTTGGCTTGTCAGACACCAACTATTATTTGGGTAAATTTTACCTAGAGAACAATGATTATTCATTGGCTTTGTCATACACCAAAAAGGCAAATACCTTGGCAGAAGAAGTGGGTATTTTGACCATGAAAGTTCTCAGCGAAAAGCAACTTAGTGAGATTTTTGAAAAACAAAACAATGTAGAAAAAGCATTGTTGTATCACAAAAAATACTCCGTCTCTAAAGACAGTCTTACCAATTATGAAAACATCAGAAAAAGTGTTCAGTCAGAAATGACTTTTGAATTTGAGAAAAAAGAAACTTTGCACAAAAAAGAACAAGAAAAAAAAGAAATATTATTAAAAGAACAATCCAAAAGACATACTTTGCAGTTATTTTTTGGGTTACTTACTGTTGTTTTGATTGTTGGTCTGGTCTTTTTATACTACAACCGCAACCAGTTAAAAAAGACCCTGACTTTGCAAAAAAACCTTGCCGATTATGAGCAAAAAGCCTTGCATTTGCAGATGAATCCGCACTTTGTTTTCAATTGTTTAGGCTCGATATCTAGTTTTATTGTTCAGAACGGTAATGATGCTGCCATCAAATATTTAGCCAAATTTTCAAAATTAATGCGGCTTACCTTAGATTATTCTAAAGAAACTTTAATTTCTGTTGACAAAGAAATTGAAGGGCTACAAAACTATCTAGAGCTAGAGCAACTCAGGTTTAACAACGTTTTTAATTTTTCTATCACCAAAAATGACAATATCGAAGATGATATGGCACTGCCTCCGCTCTTGATACAACCGTTTGTAGAAAACGCAATTATCCATGGACTGATTCCGAAAAAAGAAGGGAACCTCATGGTTTGGGTAGATTTTTCACTGACAGAAAAAAACCTGATATGCACAATTACCGATAGCGGAATTGGCATAAATGTATCCAAAAAGAGAAAGAAAAACTCTGTACAAGTGCATCAATCAATGGCGATAGAAATTATCAAAAAAAGACTCGAAATGATGGATAACGCAAAGCA